>NZ_JBKKAP010000021.1:0-33267 GCF_046714615.1 Paeniglutamicibacter sp. | reverse complement strand
GGGCTGTCTCCGCTGCGCCTGGGGCCGCCCCCCATGACCGCCCCTTTTTTCTTGCCCCCGCTCCAAGGCGCTTTCCGCCCTGGTCCGCTTCCTGTCCGCGCCCACTTCCCCGCACCGTTTGCGGGGGCCGGGGCTGCCGTCCCCAGATCCCGTGCCCCCGGCCGAGGATCGGGCGCCGGATGGCGCAGACTCGAGGGCATGACGATCTCCGCCGCACCGAGCACCCCGAGGGGGCCAGCCCCCACCGACACCGCGATCCGGCACCTGGCCGCCGCGGTGCTCCAGTTGCGTGCCGCGGAACGGGAACTCGGGGGCCTCGGCCTGGACGCTGCCTCCGGCGCCGTGGTCCTGGGCCTGCTGGAGCAGGGGAGGCGGGCGATCGAGTTCGGGCAACTGCGCACCACGTTCCAGGCCGATGCGAACCAGGTCCACCGGCTGGACCCGGAGACCGCCAGCGCCATCGACGCCCTGGCCGAGGACCCCCGGGCGCTGGCCGAGGGCGCCGCGGAGGTGCCGGTGGAGCGGATGTGCCCCGGGATGTCCCCGCACCGCAACACCGTCTCCTACCTGCAGGCGCACTTGCACATCTCGGCCACCGAGGCCCGCCGCCGGATCACCGGCGCCCGGCTGCTCATCGCCCCGGCCCCGCCCCCGGCCGGGGGACCCGCCGCAGGCGACGACCCGCTGGCGCCCACCGATCCCGCGGCCCGGCCTTGTGATCCGTTGTTCCCGGTGCTG
Source organism: Paeniglutamicibacter sp. (assembly GCF_046714615.1). NCBI lineage: Bacteria > Bacillati > Actinomycetota > Actinomycetes > Micrococcales > Micrococcaceae > Paeniglutamicibacter > Paeniglutamicibacter sp. The sequence goes on along the minus strand of NZ_JBKKAP010000021.1, from coordinate 32,529 downwards.
GCCCGGGCCGCGGCCGACGGCAGCGCGGACGTGGCGACCCTGGCGCAGCTGGCCGGACGCCTGGAGTCGATGCAGCCGCGCATCGCCGAACGCCCGGACGCGGCGAACCTGAACGCCGCCATCGAGGAATCCCTGGTCCACGAGGCCCGCACGGCGGAGCCGCGGCACGGCCACAAGGCCCTGGCCGACTGGGGCGCGTTCCTGGCCGAGAACGGGGCGCCGATCACCGACGAGGAAATCCGGGCCAAGCGCGGCATGGTCTACCGCGGGTACCGCGAGGGGTTCGACGAGTACCTGCTGCGCTGCGACCCCATCGACTCCGAAACGATCCTCGCCTTCGGCGAGGCCTGGACCAACCCGCGCTCGGACAGGCTCCCGCCCGTCTCGGAATCCACCCGCACCAAGCAACCGGGCACCAACGGCACCAACGGCACCAACGGCGCCACGGAAGTGCCCGGCACTGCTGCCCCGGCCGGGATCCCGGCCCCCGAATGGGCGGTCGCCCCTGGCACCGACCCGGCGCTGGCACCCGTCAGCGAACTGGCCTGCGGGCTCCCCGCGTCCCAGGGCGGCCCCGACGGCGGCACGGCTTCCTTGCTTGACTCCCCGGACCCGCGCACCTCCCCGCAACTGCTGCTCGACGCCGTACTGGCCGCGCTCTCCGGGGCCCTCACGGGCTCCTCGCCCCTGCAAAGCGGCGGGATGCCGGTGAAGATCGGGGTGCTCATCGGCTACCGCGCCCTGCTGGGCCAGTGCGAGGACGCCGGGATCACCGCCCACGGGCGCCCGATCTCCGCCGCCAACGTGCGCCGCCTGGCCTGCGACGGGGGCATCCTGCCGGCGCTGCTCGGCTCCGACGGCGAAATCCTGGACCTGGGCCGCGAGGTGCGCAGCTTCTCCCCGGCGCAGCGCAAGGCCATCGCCCTCCGCGATCGCGGCTGCGCGATCCCCGGCTGCCACCGCCCGGCCTCCACCTCCGAGGTCCACCATGTGAAACCCTGGACCGAAGGCGGTCCGACCAGTGTCGATAACGGCGCTTGCCTCTGCCAGCACCACCACCTCATGGTGCACGCCGGACTGATCACCCTGCGGATGATCAACGGGATCCCGTACGTCATCGCCCGCGCCGGCCAACCCCGCGGGGACCCGGAACGAAACCTGTATTGGCACCCGGAATTGCGCACCGCGGGGTACACCCTGCCACTATTCACCGAATGAACCGCCCGGGTGTGCCCGCGGACGGAAGCCTGCCGCCGATCCACACTCCGCATCGCCCCGGGCCAGCGGGCGAAAGGTGCGCGACATGCCGCTTCAACCGCCAACATGACGCGGCCGAGGTCACGGCCAAAGTAGTTTGCGTCACCCTCGGCCAGTTGAGGATGCAAGGGGGCTCTCCGGGCGGCTAAGCTTAGGCGCGTGACCAACACTCCCAGCACCCCAGAGCAACAGCCGGTTCTGGTCGTCGATTACGGGGCCCAGTACGCACAGCTGATTGCTCGGCGTGTACGCGAAGCCAACGTGTATTCGGAGATCGTCCCGCATACCTACACCACCGAACAGATTCTCGCCAAGAACCCGGCGGCAATCATCCTCTCCGGAGGCCCCTCGAGCGTTTACGCCGACGGTGCCCCGAGCGTCGGTGCCGACCTGTTTGAGGCAGGTGTGCCGGTTCTGGGCATCTGCTATGGCTTCCAGGCCATGGCCAACGCCCTCGGCGGCGTCGTCGCCGAAACCGGGCTGCGCGAATACGGTGCAACCGATGCCACCGCCAGCGGAGCAGCACGCTCCATCCTGGCCGGCATCCCCGAGGCACAGAACGTCTGGATGAGCCACGGCGACTCCGTCTCGAAAGCCCCCGAGGGCTTCGAGGTCCTGGCCACCACCGCAGGCGCACCCGTTGCAGCCTTCGCCAACGAGGCCAAGCGCCTCTACGGCGTGCAGTGGCACCCGGAGGTCAAGCACTCGGCCCACGGCCAGCAGGTACTGGAGAACTTCCTGTACAACGGCGCGGGCCTGACCCCGTCATGGACCGCTGCCAACATCCTGGACGAGCAGGTCGAAAAGATCCGCAACCAGGTAGGCGACGGCCGGGCCATCTGTGGCCTCTCCGGCGGCGTCGACTCCGCCGTGGCGGCCGCACTGGTGCAGCGCGCCATCGGCGACCAGCTCACCTGCGTGTTCGTCAACCACGGTCTGCTGCGCGAAGGCGAAGCCGAACAGGTCGAAAAGGACTTTGTCGCCGCAACAGGTGCGAAGCTCTACATCGCCGACGAGCGCGAGCGTTTCCTGACCGCCCTGGACGGCGTGACGGATCCGGAAACCAAGCGCAAGATCATCGGCCGCGAATTCATTCGCGCGTTCGAGGCCGCCGAAACCGCGATCCTTGCCGAGGCTGCCGACTCCGGCCAGCCGGTGAAGTTCCTGGTCCAGGGAACCCTGTACCCCGACGTCGTCGAATCCGGCGGCGGCGAAGGTGCCTCCAACATCAAGAGCCACCACAACGTCGGTGGCCTGCCCGAGGACCTGGACTTCGAACTGGTCGAGCCGCTGCGCGCGCTCTTCAAGGACGAGGTCCGTGCCGTGGGCAAGCAGCTTGGCCTGCCGGCCGAGATCGTCATGCGCCAGCCGTTCCCGGGCCCGGGCCTGGGCATCCGCATCATCGGTGCGGTCAACGAGGAACGCCTGACGCTGCTGCGCAAGGCCGACGCGATCGCTCGCGCCGAGCTGACCGCTGCCGGCCTGGACGAGGAAGTCTGGCAGATGCCGGTCGTCCTGCTGGCCGACGTGCGCTCCGTGGGCGTGCAGGGCGATGGCCGCACCTACGGCCACCCGATCGTGCTGCGCCCGGTGTCCTCCGAGGACGCCATGACCGCAGACTGGTCGCGCCTGCCCTACGACCTGCTGGCCCGGATTTCCAACCGGATCACCAACGAGGTCGACGGGGTCAACCGCGTGGTGCTGGACGTGACGTCCAAGCCGCCGGGAACCATCGAATGGGAGTAAGCCCGACGGCGTAGACACGCCGGCGGCAAAGTTCAGGGGGAAGCCTATGCGGGCTTCCCCCTGAACTGTTTTCGGGGCGTGCCGTTCACCGGCCGGGCACCCATCGGCCACGCAGCGTTAACGCGGAGGCGACCGGGCGGACGCAACATGGCACCGCGGCGGCGCAGAAGGCGCACCAAAGCGCAACAGGCCGGTACCGAACGTGTTTTGGTTCGGCACCGCGCGCCCACATTGGACTAGGTTGGTAAGGGCTGAATGTATCCGCGTGGCAATGCGCGACGCGGGTGCGGCAGCATTCAGGCAAGAGGTGAAGGGACGGTATGGTGGCAGAGCACCAGCAGCACGCAGATGAATTGGTCTCCACGTGGGTTGACTCCCTGGGCCCAGGGGTGGGGACCGACACGTTGCTGCGGTTCGCCCCCTCGGTGTCCAACAGCATCGACATCACCCATGCCCACCCCTCGGGGCTGGCCCAGTTCCTGGCCGGACGACGCACCCGGCTCTCCACGCTGCTGCGTGATTCGGACCAATACGATTCGGCCCGCCGCACCGCCGACGCACTGCGCTCAAAGATCCGCGAGCTCTGGGACGAGCGCGGCATCGACGTCGGCTACCTCTCCGCGGGCCAGGCCAACTGGCGCGCCGTGCATGAGGGCCGCAGCGAACAGTTCAACGCCCCGATCATGCTCGGTCGCATCGTGCTCTCGGTGCGCGAGGACCAGGAAGACTTCGAGATCCAGCTCATGGGCCGGGCCGAGTTCTCGCCCGCGCTGCTGCGCTACCTCAAGCGCCAGCACCACCTGGACATCGACGTGGCGGGAGTCAACGCCGCCGCCTACTCCATCGCCCGCTTCGACCCGACCCGCGCGATGGATGCGCTGCGGACCCAGGTCGCCGACGTTTCCGGCATGGTCATCGCCCACCGCCTGCTGATCTCCACCTTCGCCGACCTTGCCGACCCTGCCGACCCGGGCAGCATCGACATGCACCACCCGGTGCTGGAAAAGCTCTTCGCTGCCGAACTCAAGCGCGGCGAGGGCGGACCCGGCACCACCGGCACCACCGGCACCACCTCCGCGGCGCGGTCCGGGCAGTCGCGCCCGACCCGCAGCAGCGACGAGCGCAATCCGGCCGAGGAACTGCTGCTGCTGGATGCCGACGAGTCCCAGCAGGCTGTCCTTGACCTCGTGGAGGCGGGGGAGTCCGTGGCCGTGAGCGCGCCGGCCGGCAGCGGGCAGACCCAGACGGCACTGAACGCCGCGGGCGTGCTGGCCACCGCGGGCAAGCGCGTGCTGGTGGTGGCCGAAAGGCGCTCCAGCGCCGAGGAATTCGTGACCCGTTTCGCCGGGCTGGACCTGGCCGGAACCGCGCTTCTGCTTTCCCCGGAAGACGACCCCGACGCCCTGCGCGAGCTGCTGACCCGGGCGATCCTGCGCAATGAGCGCGCCACCGAGCCATCGCTGGGCAAGCTGCACGCTTCCCTACGCGAACACCGCCATGCACTGCTGGACCATGTCCGCTCGCTGCATTCCACCCGCGCCCGATGGGGCTGCTCCCCATACCGGGCGATGCAGGAACTCGCCCGCCTCACCTCCCTGACCCCTGCCCCTGCCACCATGGTGCGCCTGAAGCGCTCGGTGCTCGACTCGATCACCAGCCGCACCTCCACCGCCGAGCAGCTCAAGCGCGCCGCCGAGCTCGGCGCCTTCGTGCGCACCTCGGCCTCCAGCCCCTGGTACGGGGCGCGGCTGCGCAACAAGCGCGACACCGACACCGCCCTGGACCTGGTCACCGGCCTGCAGCGGGACCTGCCGATCCTGCGCGAGCACATGCTCAAGGTCGCCGCCCACTCCGAGATCCGCCTGGCCGACTCCTACAACAAGTGGGGCGAGCAGCTGGACCTGCTGGTTGCCGTGCGCGGCTCGCTGGACAAGTTCGAGTCCGACATCTTTGACAAGTCCGTCGAGGACCTGATCTCCGCCACCGCCTCGTCCTCCTGGCGCCGGGAACGCGGCATCGAGATGAGCTCGATGACCCGCTCGCGGCTGCGCAAGGTCGCCAAGGACTATGTGCGCCCCGGCGTGCACGTCTCGGACCTGCAGTCGGCGCTGGAAGCGGTCCAGGAACAGCACCTGGCCTGGCACCACCACGCCACCTCCCAGCGCCACCCGATGGTGCCCGCCGGGCTGCTGGACGTGAACGCCGGCTACCAGGACGCCGGATCGCGCCTCGACAAGCTGGCGACGCTGCTGCCCGAATCCGCCGGCAGCACCCTGCGCGACGAACCCATTGCCACGCTGCAGGACCGCATGGACAAGCTGCTGGAGCACAAGGGCGAGCTGGACCAGCTGCCCGAACGCACGCTGATCACCGAGCAGCTGGCCGAGCACGGCCTGGGTGAGCTGATGGACGACTTCCGGGCGCGCAACGTCAAGCCCGAGGCCGTCGCCGCGGAACTGGATTTGGCCTGGTGGCAGTCGGCCCTGGAGGCCATGATCTCCGGCGACGACTTCCTGGCGATGAACGACGGGGCAAAGCTGCGCAAGCTCGAGGCCGAATACCGGCTGGCCGACTCCGCGCACGTTTCCTCCGGGGCCTCGCGCCTGCGCTGGGCCCTGGCCAAGGCGTGGAAGGCGGCACTGGCAGACCACCGGGCGGCATCGCGCGAATTGCGGGCCATGCTCAAGGACGGGGAACCGGCGGTCTCGGACCTCGCCACCCTGGGTGACTCGCTGCTGAACTCGCTGTGCCCCGTCTGGGTCGGATCCCCGCTGCTCATCCCCGCCACGGTGCCCGCCGGGATGGAGTTCGACGCGGTCATCCTGCTGGACGCCGACTCGCTTTCGCTGCGCTCGGTGCTCGGCTCCATCTCCCGCTCCACGCAGGTCATCGCGTTCGGCGACACCATGATGGGTGCCCCGAACCCGTTCGAGGTCTCCGTGGACCCCACGGCGCACACGCGCCCCGAGTCGACCCCGATCTCGGCGATGGAATCCCTCCAGGAGGTGCTGCCGCTCATCCGGCTGGCCACCGCCTACCGGGGCATCGACGAGGGTCTCACCGAGTCCCTCTCGCACGACTTCTACGCCGATTCGCTCTCCCGGCTGCCGGCCGCCCGCTCGCTGGGTGCAGGCACCCCGGCACTGAAGGCCGAGTACGTCATGGACGGCACCGGGACACTGGGGGCCGACGGCGATTCCGTCGAGACCACCGTGGCCGAGGTCCAACGCGTCGTCGACCTGGTCTTCACACACCTGGCCCGCCGCGGCGAGAAGACCCTGGCCGTCATTGCGGGTAACCGCCGGCACGCCTCCGCCATCGCCGAGGGCATCCGCGTCCAGCTGCCCAACCACCCCTGGGCGACCAAGTACTTCCGTGCCGCGGCCGAACGCTTCCTGGTCACCAGCGTCGATCGCCTGGCCGGGCTGCAGCGCGATGCCATCATCCTCTCGCTGGGCTACGGCCGCACCACCCACGGCAAGGCGGTGCACGACTTCGGTGCCCTGTCGCAGCCCGGCGGCGACGAGCTGTTCGTCAACGCGGTGACGCGCGCCAGGGAGTCGATGGTGCTGGTCTCGGCGCTGCGCCCGCAGGACATGGACCTGGCGCGCATGCGCTTCGGTGCCCACCGCTTCCTGGAGCTCTTCGGAAGGGTGCTCGGCGGGGATTCGGGCATGTCGGCGACCACCACGCCGCTGAAGGACCCGCTGGTCACCGACCTGATGGCCCGGTTGGCCGAGCGCGGGGCCATCGTGACCCAGCATTACCGCGGCGTGCTGGACATCGCCGCGCACGCACTGGATGTCACCGGCAACGGCACCGAAGTGCCCCTGGCCGTGGTGTACGACGGCACACAGGGCTACCGGGAACTGTCGGTGCGCGAGCGCAGCCGCCTGCGGCCCCAGCTCTTCGAGGCCCTCGGCTGGCGCTATGTGCCGCTGTGGACCATCGACGTGTTCTCCGACCCGGACAAGGTCGCCAACGAACTTGCAGGTTTCCTCGGGCTGGATGCCGCGGACGACGACGCGGCCCGCGGCGGGTCCGCGGGCTCCGGCCCGTCGGCCGGCGGTTCGTCGAATGCCGGGCGCCGGGAGTCAGACCTGGCCGATGCGTAGCAATGGCCGGTGAACCGGAAACGCCGCGGCGCAAGAAGTCGCGGCGTTTCACCGCACCGCCGCAACAGGTCAGTGAATCGACCCTCGTCGGTGTCTTCGAGCTGCCCCACGGCGCCGGACGGCCCGCGCCGGGACCATCCACGGATGCCGCTGCGGTTCCGGTCGATGCCAAGGCGCCGGGGGAGTCCGACGAAAAGGCCCAGGCCGAGGGTGTCCAGGCTCCCAAGGGCCCACCGGCAAGCCACGCCAAGAAGCCGAATCCGGTCCTGGACCAGCAGGCCGCGGAAGACGACCCGCGCCGCTGGGGCGACGCGGAAGAGGACCTTGGTGACTGGCTGAAGTCGCAGCGTCCACCCCACTGGGACTGAGCCGCCCACCAGTCATTGGCCACGGGTGGCCACCAGCGGCCACCCGCTCCGGCGGGCAGCCTTCCGGACGGCAGCCTTCCGGACCGCAGCCATCAGGCCCACCTCCATCCGGCTGTCCTTAACCAGAGGACGGGCGCGCGGCACCTGCCTACGGGTTGACGATCACGACCGACACCTTGCCCCGCTGCGTCGCGGTCGAGAGTTGCTCGGCACTGCCCGGCCCGGCTCCCACCACGATCAAGCCGCCCTGCCCGGAGCCGGTGGAAACACTCCACGGCCCCTGCCCGTCGGGTTGTTCCTGCGCCGCGGTCCACAGGATCGGCACGGCCCGTGCCAGCACCCGAGAATCCAGCTTCGTCTCAAATCCGTTGCCCTCGGTGAGCACCACATCAACGCGCTGCCCGGCGCGCACCAGCGACGCGGTCTGCTCGTCGTCCAGGCGCAGCGGCACCGCAACGGAACCGGGGGCAAGGCCCGCCAGAAGCCCGGGGCCGATGACCATCGTGGGAATCACCGGGGTCCCGGCCAACACGGGAATCGCCAGCCGCGAGCCGGCGGCCGGCGGCTGGTTCCCGTACGTGCCCTCGGGCACCAGGGAGCGGGGAACCGATTGGCTTCGCAGGTCCTCCGGCCGCAGCAGGGAACCGACGGGCAGATCCCTGCCGGCCACCAGCACGTCGATGCGTTCCTCGGTCGCGGGGGCGAGCACCGCAAGGGACACTGCCAGCGAGAGCATGGCGAGCGCCGCGGCCAAGTGCCTGCGGTACTTGGCAAACAGCTCCCTGCCCGAACGGCGGGGTGCCCGAGGCGACGAAGCCGGGCGCGGAACATCGGTACGACGAAAAAGGGACATGCCTTAAGCAACTCATGGGCCCCACCCAAATGGATGGAGCCCATGACGAGACTGTCATAGCGGAGTCACGCGCGGAGCCTGTGCGAGGAAGTGCACCGACCGCGCGTCCCGGCCCAAAGAAGCGCCATTCGGTGAGGCCCAGCCGGCAATTGCCCCTCGAGGCAACGCCCGCCCGAGGGCAAGCCCTAGACGGAGGTCGACGCCGGGGCGGAAACCTTGCTGCTGCTGGCGGCGGCCGGGGTGCTGGAGCTCGTTGTCGAACGCGAGTCGTTGCGGTAGAACCCGGAGCCCTTGAACACCACGCCGACGCTGTTGAACTTCTTGCGCAGCGCTCCCTGGCACTCGGGGCAGATGGTCAGGGCCTCATCGCTGAAGGACTGGACAACCTCCATGGCATGGCCACAGTCCTTGCAGGCATAAACATAGGTAGGCATATTGATCCTTTCGCGCGGGCGTTGCGCGCCGGGCCGCGGGGCCGGAGCACCAAGCGGCGCGGCCGGTCACCCGGACAAGCGACTGTTGAAGAGGGGTTTGCGGGCGCCTAGGGCGACCGCCTACATCAATTCTAACGTACGCTCCCGCGGCCACTTGGTGAGGTTGCGCACCCCGGAGGGAAGTGCGACGGCCTCGACGCGCTGGTCGAAGGGTTCGACGGGGAAGCTGCCGGCGGCCACGAACTCGTGCTCGAAGGCGATACTAAGCAGCATCGGACGGTGCTCCGGGTCCGCCAGGGACTGGATGAAGCGGTCGTAGTAGCCGCCTCCCTGCCCCAGCCTGTCACCGTTTTCATCCACTGCCTGCGCCGGCACCAGGATGACGTCGACCTCGTTCATCAGCTCTGGGCCAAAACGCTCGCCCACCGGTTCGTCGATCGGCCCAACGGCGCTGCGGGCCATCGCCACGCCGGGGAACCAGCGCGACCAGGACAGGCGCCGCAAAGGTTCGCAGATCGGAACGTAGATCGTGTATCCGGCGGCGTGGAGGTCCGCCAACAGGGCGCCGGTGGGCGGTTCGGTGCCATAGGACAGGAAGCAGGTCAGGGTCCGCCGCGGCGCGTTTTGCCCCAGCCACGGCAGCAGGTGGCCGGCCAGCAACGCCATTTCCGACGCGCGCCGGGCCGGGCCCATGGCGCGGCGGGTGGCGCGCAACCGGTTCCGGGCTTCGTTCTTGATGTTCATCTCGCTCACGCTCCACATTCTAGGCCCGGCGGAGACCGGACCGCGCGAAGGCCCGGGAAGGGTCCGGCCGGCACCGCGACGGCAGGGCGCGGCCGGCGGGCACCCGGGGAATAGATAGGATTGGTCCATGTCCGAATTTGACCGCCATTGGCCCGTCAGCGTGCAGGGGCCACGGCTGCTGTTGCGCCCCTTGCGCCGCCGTGACAAGGCCGAATGGATGCATCTGCGCCGCACCAACGACCTCTGGCTCGCGCCCTGGGATGCGACATTGCCCGAGGGCGCCGGGTACCCGGCGGACTTCGGCCAGATGGTCTCGGCCCAGAACCGCGCGGCGCGCCTGGGCCAGTGCCTGCCCTGGGCGATCACCTTGCCGGGGCTGCACAGCAGGCATGCGCCGATCGTCGGGCAGCTGACGGTCTCCTCGATCATGTGGGGTGCCGCACGCAGCGGATCCATCGGGTATTGGGTCGACGTCGGTCATGCCGGGGCCGGGATCGCGCCGGAGGCCGTCGCCATGGCGGTGGACCATTGCTTCACGGCCATGGGGCTGCACCGGATCGAGATCAACATCCGCCCGGAAAACGGCGCCAGCCTGCGCGTGGTCGAAAAGCTGGGCTTCCGCGACGAGGGGGTGCGCAAGGACTTCTTGCACATCAACGGGCAGTGGGCCGACCACCGCAGCTTCGCACTCACCGCCACGGAAGTTCCCGATGGGATGCTCAACCGGTGGCTGGCCAGGACGCAATAGCGGGACACCCGGGGCGAAAAACGGCAATATCGCAAATTAGTCCAGAGTATTGCCGGACACACCGGGTTGAATGCGGCACCGTGGGCACATGCATGCTTAATGTGGTTGACGTGGACGTTTCACATTGTCAGCAAATTCCGGCGACGAACCAGTGCGCCGGGGGAGTTGCACGGCAATGGAAGCACCACGATGGAGTAAACCGGCCACTTCAGTACAGGGCCGGGCGGATCCGCAGGAGAAGTCAGTCGCCAGCCGACGGAGGAGCAACATGGCACCGGTAGCATCCAACGCTTCAGTCGCGTCCAGCCCGACGGAGCAGCCACCCTTGCGCATTTTTTACGACCGCCTGGCCGTCGCCCTGCTCGGATGCCTCTCCGCACTGGCCCTGCCCATCGGCGGCGTGCTTGCCCTGGCGGGCGTGTTCTCCGGCTGGGTGCCTTTGATTGCCCTGGCCCTCGCCCTTGCCAGCTTTTCCACCCTGCGCGGCCTGGCCGTGCGCGACCGGCGCAGCAAGCTCCTCGCCCGGCTGGAATCGACCCGCACCCGCGCCATGGAGAACGTTCGCACCCCGCGCCCCGAGCCGGTGAAGAAGTCCGCGGTGGTCTTTGACGCCCAGCCGAACTCCAACAAGCGTGCCCCGCGCCTGACCGTCCAGGAGCTGCGCGCCGAGGCACTGCGCATCGCCCACAAGGGATCCGCCGTCCAGCGTCCCGAAGGCTGGGAACCCACCGAGATCCCGTTGCCGCAATACGTCCTGGCCAACGCCGCACAGCGTCCGGCCCCGGCCCCGCTTCAGGCAAGTGCCGAACTGAAGGCATCGACCGGCGCGACACTGCGTTCGCAGGAAGCCGCCGCCCGCCTGGCCGAAGCCGTCGGCACCCAAGGCGACGGCACCACCGTCGTGCAGACCATTGCCGCAACCCCCGCACCCCCGGCAATCCCGGCGGCTCCGCCGGCCGAGACAACCGCATCCACCCAGGCTCCCATCACCGGGAAATCCGATCCCGTCGTGCCCCCTGCTGCCGCGGAGGCAAATGCCGCACGCGCACCGCGCGCCGAGGCTTCCACCGATCGCATCAATCTCGACGACGTCATGCAGCGCCGCCGCGCCTGACCGGCGACACCTTCGTGCTCCGATGACCGCCAGCGCACCGGACCCCGCAGATGCGGCGCAGCTTGCCGCCCTGGCCGAGGCGATCCCGGAGCTGGTGCGCCAACTCGGCGGCAGCACGCACCCGGGGACCTGGGACTACGAAGCCAACCGGCTGCGCATCCAGCATCGGCCAGGCGCGGGGATCAGCGCCATGTACCGCATGCCCGCGGGCACCGGATTCAACGAGCTGGGCGTAACCACCGAGAAAATCACCGTCCCCGGTGTCGCCGCCACACAAATCGGCGCAGGCACCCGGACACCGGGAATCACCGTCAGCGGCTGGATCCACCCCCGCGACCCGTTGCTGCCGGACCTCGCGCTGGCCGCGGACCGGGCGCACGTGCAGGAAACCTGGGGCGGGGGTGAGCGGCTGATGGGGCTCAAGACCATCGCCTACCGGCCGCTGCGCCGCGCGGTGCTGCGGGCGACGTTCACCACACGCGGGCCGCTGGACATCCAACGAACGATCTTCCTGAAGGTGGGACGCCCCGACGCGATCGCCGGCCTGCGCCTGCGTCACCAGCTGCTGGCCGGAACCGGGATCCCGGTCCCGGCAATGCTCGCCCCGCGCACCGCCGGGGTCCTGGTGCTGGAGGCGGGCCGCGGGGAATCACTTTCGGCGGCCATCCGCCCGCACGGGGGAGCGGACCTGGATCCGAACGACTTCATCGCCCTGCTCGACGCGCTGCCCGCGGGCGTGATGCAGCTGGAAGCCAAGCGGGCCTGGAGCGATTCGATCCCGCGCTACCGGCAGGCCGCCGCGCTGGCCCTGCCGCACCGGGATGGCGAGCTGCAGGAGCTGACGGGGAGGATCACTGCGCACCTTTCCGCCTCCGACAGGGGGGAACAGGTGCCGGCGCACGGGGATTTCTACGACGCGAACATCCTGCTGAGCGGCGGATCGATCAGCGCGCTGCTGGATCTGGACTCGCTGGGGCCGGGGTACCGGGTCGACGACCTGGCATGCCTGCTGGGGCACCTGGCGATCCTGCCGTCGCTGGGTGAGAAGTACCGGGCCGCACCGGCGGCGCTGGAGCGCTTCGCGCACGTCTTTGAACGCAACGTCGATCCGCGCGCCCTGTGGGCGAGGTCGGCAGCGGTTGCGCTGACGCTGATTGCCGGGTCCCGCGGCCTCGGGAACGACACGTGGGAGCAGGTGGCCGAGGCCCGGCTGCTGGCCGTGCACGACCTGGTGCGACGCGCCGACGCGTTCGCCTGATCGGGCCAGCCCCGCCGGGAACGCCCCGCCGGGAACGCCCCGCCGGGAACGCCCGGCGCGGAAAGAAGCTGCCTAGTTCGGCAGGTTCTCCGGGATCGGTCCGCCCAAACCCTTGTGGTGGCCGAAGACCAGCGTCGTTTCGGTGTGTCCGACTGATTCGTCGGTGGCCAGGTAGTCGAGCACCCAGTCGCGCAGCGCCTCGGTGGAGCTCACGGCAATGTGCAGCAGGTAGTCGGTGACCCCGGAAGTGTGGAACATCGAGAGCACCTCCGGCAGCTGTGGCATCTTCTGCGTGAACTTGTCGATCTGCACGCGGTCGTGCACGCGCAGCCGCACCGAGATCAGTGCCTGCACGCTGCGCCCGACCGCCGGCAGGCTGACCTCCGCGTGGTAGCCGGTGAGCACCCCGCGCTCCACCAGGGCGCGGGTACGCAGCAGTGCCGTGGACGGGGCGATGCCGGTTCGTTGCGCCAGCAACGCGTTGCTTATGCGTGCGTCGTTGACCAATTCCTGAATAATCCGACGGTCAACGGCGTCAAGTTCAACCGGTTGTTGCGGAAAAGTTGAAGGTGCCATGCTGATATTCCATCACAGTTGTGAGCGCATCGGGAGATTTGGACCCCGGGGAAAGGCCCGGCACACCCTAAAATGGTTTCATGACTACCCCCGAATCCCAGGCCCACCGCGGCTTCGACACCCGGCTTGCCGCCTATTGCGTGGTGATCCGCGACGGTTCGATCCTCCTGGCGCTGTGGGACATGCGCGAGCGCGATGCCGGATTCGTGCCCCGCTGGACCCTGCCCGGCGGGGGAGTGGAACTCGGCGAGGCCATCGAGGCCGGCGCCGTGCGCGAGGTCGAGGAGGAAACCGGGTACCGGGTGCGGGTCGATTCGCTGCTCTCCGTGGATTCGGGCCTGATCCCGGCGCACAAGCGCTACAGCGGCACCGAATACCCGATGCAGACAGTTGCCGTCCTCTATGCCGCCGCCGTCACCGGCGGGGCGCTGCGCCATGAGGCCAACGGCACCACCAGCCAGGCGGCCTGGTTCCCGCTTCAGGACGTCGCCGCGCTGAACCGCGTCGACCGCGTGGATGCCGCCATCGAGCTGTACCGGGAAAACCTGCACAAGGAATCCGCCAGATGATGGACAACACACTGCCCCGGGGAGTCCGCGGGCTTCGCACCCTGGGGCTCGGCGCCCTGCTGCTGGCCCTGGCGGGGTGCACCTCGGTCACCGAGGTCCACACCTCGCAGGCGCAGACCGAACGCGAACTGGTGCTCGTGCAGCGCCCCGATGCCACGTCCCAGGCCTTGGGCCACGCCTACAAGGACATCCTGGCCGACGCTGGAGTCGCCTCGCGCCTGGCGCCGGCCGCCGCCGATCCCATCGCGGAGGTCCTGGCCGGCCGGGCGGATGTCGCCGTGGCCGGATCCAGCGAGCTGCTTGCAGCCCTGGGCAAGCTTCCCGGCGCGCAGGGCGCGGCGAGCGAATCGGCAAGCACTCCGGCAAGCACCCCTGCGGGTGCCGCCGGTGCGTCTGATGCTTCGGCTGCACCCGGGGACCTGGACGCCGCCGCCACCAACAAGCAATTGCACGCGTTGACCCTCAAGGGCTTCGCGGTGCTGGACACGGCCGAGGCCGAGCGCACCGGGACCTTGGTCGTCACCGCAGCCACCAGCGCCGGGCAAAAGCTCGCGGGCATCGACCAGCTCGGTGCGCTGTGCCCCCGGCTGGAATTCGGGATCTCCCGCGCCGCCAGGGCCTCGCTCGTGCCGGCGCTGGCGTCCAAGGCCTCCTGCACCCCCAAGTCCGTCGCCGAGCTCACCGATGAGCAGGCACGCGGCGTTCTGCCGGTGATCAGCGACGCGGTCCAGGTGCAGGGAACCACCCTCGAGAATTCCGGGATCCCCGACAACGCCCTGGTCGTGCTGCAAAACGCTGGGTCGCTTTTCGCCCCGGAATCGGTGACCCCGCTGATCACCACCGACGGGGTGGGCCAGGACGCGATCGAGGCCATCAACAAGCTCAGCGCCGAGCTGAAGCAGGAGGACCTGCTGGAACTGAACCGCATGGTCTCCGGCCGCGACGCGCTGGCCCCGCAGAAGGCGGCCGCCGACTGGCTTGCCGACAAATCGCTGCTCACCGTGCCATGATGACGCCATGGCTTCACACTCGGCGCACTGCCGCAGTTGCCTTGCTCACAGTGCAGGCGCGCCCCCGGCCCCAAATGAGAAAGTAAGAGCATGCCAGAATTCAAGCAGTCCACGAAACTCCACAACGTCCTCTACGACATTCGCGGGCCGCTGCTGGAACACGCCCAGCGGATGGAGGCCGAGGGCCACCGGATCCTCAAGCTGAACATCGGCAACCCGGCGCCCTTCGGCTTCGAGGCCCCGGACGCGATCCTCGTGGACATGATGCGCAACCTGCCCAACGCGCAGGGATACTCGGATTCGCGCGGCATCTTCTCCGCCCGCACCGCGGTCTCGCAGTACTACCAGACCCGGGGCATCCAGTCGATCAGCGTCGATGACATCTACCTGGGCAACGGCGTCTCCGAGCTGATCACCCTTTCGCTGAACGCGCTGCTGAACAACGGCGACGAGGTGCTGATCCCCGCCCCCGACTACCCGCTGTGGACCGCCTCGGTCTCGCTCGCCGGCGGCACGCCGGTGCACTACCTGAACGTCGAGGAGGAGGGCTGGCTGCCGGACCTCGAGGACATGGCAGCGAAGATCACCCCCCGCACCAAGGGCGTGGTGATCATCAACCCGAACAACCCCACGGGTGCCGTCTACCCGAAGGAGACCCTCGAAGGGATCCTGGAGCTGGCGCGCAAGCACAACCTGGTGGTGTTCTCCGATGAGATCTACGAGAAGATCCTGTACGACGACGCGGTGCACATCAACACCGCCGCGCTGGCCGACGACGTGCTGGTGCTGACCTTCTCCGGACTCTCCAAGGCCTACCGGGTCTGCGGGTTCCGCTCCGGCTGGATGGCCATTTCCGGGCCCAAGCACCTGGCCGGGGACTACATCGAGGGCATCAACCTGCTGACCAACATGCGCCTGTGCGCCAACGTGCCGGGCCAGCACGCTATCCAGACCGCGCTGGGCGGCTACCAGTCGATCAACGACCTGATCCTGCCCGGCGGGCGGCTGAAGGAACAGCGCGACGTCGCGTTCGAGATGCTCAATGCGCTGCCCGGGGTCTCGGTGCAGCAGGCCAAGGGAGCGCTGTACCTGTTCCCGAAGCTGGACCGGGAGATGTACCCGATCCACAACGACGAGGCCTTCGCCCTGGAACTGCTCAAGCAGCAGAAGCTGCTGGTCTCCCACGGCACCGCGTTCAACTGGGTGGCCCCCGACCATTTCCGGCTGGTCACCCTGCCGGCGGTGCGCGACCTGAAGGACGCGATCGGCCGCATCGGCGAGTTCCTCGAGGACCTGCGCGAGGGCAAGGTCGGCGTCTAGCTGCTTCCTGGCCCAGCAGTCCCTTCGGAGGGAGCGCCCGTTCACGGGCCCTGGCATGCGGGTTCCCTGCACAGGTCACTGGCGGGATTCAGCGTGAAAATGTCGTACGCTGAAACTCCCCGGTCCCCATCCCGAAAGCGGTACGCATGAGCAAGAAACCCAAAGACCCGGTTGCATCCGCCCCGTTCGACAGCCCCGCGCACCGGGTGTTTGCGGCCGCGGCCGATTTCACGCTGGCCGATGTCGACCCGTCCTCGAGGCCGGGTTACAAGGGCGACAAGAAGAGTGGCGGCGCGGACCTCGCCGTCGTCGGCGCGGCGCTGGGCGAGCTGCAGGAACGCTTCTTCGCCGCCTCGCGGGCCGGGGCCCCGCACAAGGTCCTGCTGGTCCTCCAGGGGATGGACACCTCCGGCAAGGGCGGCATCATGCGCCATGTCATCGGGGCCGTCGATCCGCAGGGGGTCAGCCACCACGCCTTCAAGGCACCCACCGCCGCCGAGGCGAAGCGCGATTTCCTGTGGCGCATCGCGCGGCAGCTTCCCAAGGCCGGGTACATCGGGGTCTTTGACCGCTCGCACTACGAGGACGTGCTGATCCACAAGGTCAGGGAGCTCTCCCCGGCGGAAGAGATCGAGCGCCGCTACGGTGCCATCAACGACTTCGAGGCGAACCTGGTGGACAAGAACACCACGGTTATCAAGGTCATGCTGCACATTTCCAAGGACGAGCAGCGCAAGCGCCTGGCCGAGCGCCTGGACCGGGAAGACAAGCACTGGAAGTTCAATCCCGCGGACATCGACGAGCGCGGACTCTGGGACGACTACATGGGCGCCTACGAAACCGCGATCCAGCGCACGGGCACCGAGGCGGCTCCGTGGTTCGTGGTGCCGGCGGACAAGAAGTGGTACGCCCGGCTGGCAGTGGCCACGCTCTTGCGCGAGGCGCTGGAGGCCATCGATCCGCAGTGGCCCGCCGCCGACTTCGACGTCGCCGAGCAGCGCAGCCGCCTGGCCCGGTCCTAGGACCCGGCCCGGGACCGCGGCGGCGGAAGTTCACACCCCGGGTCTCGGGCGAACCGCTTCGGGCAAACCGTCTCGGGACTACCTCCGCGGGCATGGATCCTCAGGACGAGGGGGAGGCGGACCCGTTGGTCTCGCGTGCGGCATCCAGGCGCGCCGTGGCGCCCTGCAGCCAGGCCTCGCAGCGGGCGGCCAGCGCCTCGCCGCGTTCCCATAGCCCCAGGGACTGTTCCAGGGTCGCGGCGCCGGTCTCCAGCTGCGCGACCACGGCCACCAGCTCCTCGCGGGCCTGCTCATAGCTCAGCGCGGCGATGTCGGTGTTTGCTGCTTCGGGGTTCATGGGGTGTTTCCTTCTTCCGGGGGATGGCTGTGGGTGACGGTGGCGGAGAGCCGGCCGCGGGCCAGGCGCACCTGGATCTCGCTGCCCGCCGGGGCGTCCGCGGCGGAGCGGAGCACCCCGCCGTCCGCCAGTTGGATGACCGCATAGCCGCGGTCCAGGGTCTGCTGCGGGGACAGGGCGCGGACCTGGGCCCGCAAGTGCGCGATGGAATCGTGGCCGCGGGCCAGCGAGGCGCGCATGGCCAGGGTGCTGCGTTGGGCCAGCCGGACGAGGTCCTCCCGGCGGCCCTGCACCATCGAGCCCGGGTTGGCCAGCACCGGGCGGGCCCGCAGCGAGGAGATGCGCTGGGTTTCGCGTTCGACGTTCGCCCGCACCGCGCGGTCCAGCCGGTTCCGGGCCTGGGCCAGGTTGGCCAGCTCCTCGGCCAGATCCGGCACCACCCGCTTGGCGGCATCGGTGGGGGTCGAAGCGCGGAGATCCGCCACGTCGTCAAGGATCGGCCGGTCGGCCTCGTGCCCGATGGCCGAGATGACCGGGGTGCCGCAGGCGGCGACGGCGCGCACCAGGTCCTCGGAGCTGAACGGCAGCAGGTCCTCCAGCGCGCCGCCGCCGCGGGCGATGATGATCACGTCGACGTCTTCGTTGGCATCGAGCTCGCGCAGCGCGGCCATGACCTCCCCGACGGCGTTGACGCCCTGCACCGCGGTGTTGCGGATGTCGAATTGCACCGCCGGCCAGCGTAGCGTGGCGTTGCGCACGACGTCCTTCTCCGCATCCGAGTCCCGCCCGGTGATCAACCCGATGCGGCCCGGCAGCAGCGGCAGCGGAAGCTTGCGCGCAGGATCGAAGAGCCCCTCGTCAAAGAGTGCGCGGCGCAGGCGTTCGAGGCGGGCCAGCAGGTCGCCGAGCCCGACCGGCCGCAGGTCGGAGGCGTTCAGCGAGAGCCTGCCGGTCTTGGCGTAGAAGCTGGGCTTCACCCGCGCCACCACCCGGGAGCCGACCTCGGGCGGCATGTCCAGCGAGCGCATCACAGAGGCCCAGACGGTCACCGAAAACGAGTAGTCGACATCCACGTCGCGCAGCGTCAGGTACGCGTGCCCGTTGCGGACGTTCGCCTCCAGCAGCTGGCCCTCCACCCAGGATTCGGGGGAGTTCTCGATGTGCTGCTTCAGTTTTTCGCTCAGTACCCGCAGCGGCCAGGGGTTCTGCGGGGTGGTCGCCGCGGCGGTGCGCGGCAGCGAACCTTGTGCTTCTTGTGCTTGCTCCACGTGGGTGCGCGCCTTCCTTGGTGCTGAAATTCGAAACTACACCAACACCATTGATACCAGCTAACGTGGGACAAAACGCTGCCGCCGGGCACGGGCGCCCCGCCGCCCCGGCACCAAGATGCAGGAGCAACGTGAGAATGCCAACACCTCTGCGCAACATCGCCGCCGTCGTCCTGCTGCTTGCCGCCGTGCTGCTGGGCACCGGGTCGCTGCTCGGATCCGCAGCCTCCACCATGATCGACACCCCGGAGCCGCTCCAGCGCATCCTGGGCCCGCTGGCAACCGACCCCGAGCTGCGCCGGGTGCTGCCCGACGAGCTCGGCGCAGTGCTGGGGCAGCGCCTCACCGGCGACACCGCGATACCCGGGCAACTGGCAGGACCGCTGCAGGACGCGATCGACTCCGCCGGCGGAGCCCTGCTCGATGGACCGGGCTTCCCCGCCGCGTGGGCCACGACCATCGAAACCGCCCGTGCCGACTTCACCACCCGGCTCGCGGATGCCGCAGATGCCGCAGATGTGGCCGGGGCTGCCGGCGGCGGGCAGGTCACGCTGCGCCTCGACCTGGCCCCGCTGCTGGGCAGCGGATACGACACGCTGCAGGCCTCCCTCGACGGCTCGGCCCTCGGGGCCCTTTTGCCGACGACTCTCTCGTTGCCGCCAGCGGTGCTGGACACCGGGTGGCCAAGTGCGCAGCAACTTCCCACCGAAACCCTGAACGCCTGGCTCTCGGTGGCCCGCGCCTGGGGATGGATGCTCGCCGGTGCCCTGGTTGCCGCGGCGGCAGGCCTCCTGCTCGCCACCCGAAGCGGGCGGCCATGGGCGGTGCTTTCCGGCGGGTTGATGGCACTGGCCCTGGGCGGCGGTGCCCGCCTCTGGATCGGTTACCTCGGGCCGGGGACCACCACCGCTGCCGCCCCCGGGGTGGAGAGCTTGGTCACCGCCCGGATGCTCGCCGCGCTGGAGGGTGAGCTGGCCGCCGTCGCCACGATCCTTGTCACCTCCGGCATCGTGCTGCTGCTCCTGGGAGCGGTGTGGGGTTGGTGGGCGGCGCGGGACCGGGACGTCCCGGTGCGCGGCTAGGCCGGTGGCGGAATCCGCGCCGCCAATTTTGTGTGCCCCAGTAGACTTGGACCCATGGCTACCAGTTCCACCGTTCAGGTCTCCCTTCCGATGCCCAAGATCCCGCGAAACCGTCGCACACCGGCGGAAATCGCCGCCGCGGCGCCGATCAAGGGCGAACGCAATGTCCTGCTGGCCGCCCCGCGCGGCTATTGCGCCGGCGTCGACCGTGCCGTCATCGCGGTGGAAAAGGCGTTGGAGCACTACGGAGCGCCGGTCTACGTGCGCAAGCAGATCGTCCACAACCTGCACGTGGTCTCCACCCTTGAGGCACGCGGCGCCATCTTCGTGGAGGAAAACGACGAGGTGCCCGAGGGCGCACTGGTCGTCTTCTCCGCCCACGGCGTTTCCCCGGCGGTTGTGGCCTCCGCGGCCGAGCGGAATCTGCGCACCATCGACGCCACCTGCCCACTGGTCACCAAGGTCCATAAGGAAGCGGTGCGTTTCGCCCGGGAGGACTACGAGATCCTGCTGATCGGGCACGAAGGCCACGAAGAGGTCGAGGGCACCTACGGTGAGGCGCCGGAGCACACCCAGATCGTGAACAACCCCGACGAGGCAGACACCATCGAGGTCACAAACCCCGACAAGCTCATCTGGCTCTCGCAGACCACCTTGAGCGTAGACGAGACCATGGAAACGGTCCGCCGCCTGCGCGCCCGCTTCCCCAAGTTGCAGGATCCGCCCAGCGACGACATCTGCTACGCCACGACCAACCGCCAGGACGCGATCAAGGCCATCTCCCCTAAGAGCGACCTGGTCATCGTGGTCGGTTCCTCGAACTCCTCGAACTCGGTGCGCCTGGTGGAGGTGGCCCTGGAATACGGGGCGAAGGCGGCCTACCGCGTGGACTACGCCTCCGAGGTCGATGAGGCCTGGTTCGAGGGCGTCACCACCGTCGGGGTGACCTCCGGCGCCTCGGTTCCCGAGGTCCTGGTGCGCGACGTGCTGGCGCTGCTGGCCGAGTACGGCTACGGCACCGTCGAGGAGGTCACCACTGCCCAGGAAGACATCCTCTTCTCGCTGCCCAAGGAGATCCGCGCCAAGCTCAAGGAAGCGGGAGATGACTCCCGCGGTCCGGGCGGACGCATCACGAAGTCGGACATCAGCAGCTAGCTTTCAGGCACGGCGCACCCGCAAGAGCGGTGTTGCCGGCAGCGTGGCGTGGTCCCCGCCGTTTGGCGGGCACCACGCCACTGCCGCTTAACGACACTCAGGGACCGTGCCGCTTCGCCGCCGGCAGCGCGTTCCGTCGCCCAGATAGCAGATGGCAGATGGCCCGATGGCAGCCTCAGTCCAGGGCGTCGCGCCGCGTCAACGGCAACACACCCGGTGCCGCGGCCTCGAGCGCATCCGCATCTGCGGCCTCGAGCAACTCACCGGCACCGAGCGCGCGCGGGGTCGCCTCGATGACCGGAAGGCCGTGCAACGCAGCCGCCGGATCATGTTCCGCACCGAGCCCCGGATCCAGGTCCCGGATGCGCCTGGCGCTGGGCAGCACCCGGGACTCCAGGGCACCGACGAACGCGTTGTACTTTTCCACGCTGCCACGCAACGAAGCACCCAGCTTCGATACATGGCCGCCCATGGTCCCCAGCCGCTCGTACAGCTCACGGGACTGCACAAAGAGGTCGCGCGCATTTTCGGTCAGCAGCTCCTGCCGCCACGCGAACGCCAGCCCCTTGAGCATGGCCAGCAGCGTTGCAGGCGACGCCAATGCGACGTTCTTGCCGAACGCATGGTCCAGCAGCGCCGGGTCTGCGCCCAGCGCGTCGGCCAGGAACGACTCGGCAGGCAGGAAACACACCACCAGCTCCGGACTGCCGTCCACTGCATTCCAATAGGACTTCGCCGCCAGGGCGTCGACGTGGCGGCGCAGGGCCTTGGCATGTTCCTGCATATGCTCCTTGGCCTTGGTGCGTGAAGCCGCGTCCGGGGCCCCCGAAAGCTCCTGCGCCTTCAGGTATGCGGCCAGCGGGACCTTGGAGTCCAGCGCGATCATCTTGTTTCCCGGCAGCCGAACCACCATGTCGGGGCGCAACCCCTCGGATGTGCGTAGCTGTTCGCTGAAGTCCACGTGGGCCAGCATGCCGGCGGCCTCGACCACCCTGCGCAATTGCGCCTCGCCCCAGGTGCCGCGCGCGGCATTGTTGCCCATCGCTGCGGCCAGTGAATTGGTGGTGCGCAAAAGTTCGGAATCGTTTTGGGCAGCCTGGACCAGTTGCTCGCTGAGCTGCCCGAACTGCTCCACGCGGTCGCGTTCCAGTGTCGAGACCTGCTGGCGGACTTGGCGCAGCTGCTCGGCGACCGGGGCCAGGGCCCGGAGCACCGTCTGGTCCTCGTTCCCGCGCACACGATCCTCCGTGACCCGCTCGCGCAGCTCGGCCACCTGGGCCTGCGCCCCGGCCAGCAGCTGCGCGGTCAGCGCCAATTCGTCGCGAACCGCGCTGGCCTCGGCCAGCGCAGCTGACCTTGGCACCCGGTTGAGGTACCACCATGTGATTACACCCAGAATGAAACCGACAACCAGCGAGCCGAAGGCCGCTACCCAGAACAAAGCATCCATGGGAAAACCATGCCAGCACGCACCGACACTTATTGGACGGTAGACTCTACTTCCGTGGCTCTTACAATCGGAATCGTCGGACTGCCCAATGTCGGCAAGTCAACAATGTTCAATGCTCTTACCCGCGCGCAGGTCCTCGCGGCCAACTACCCGTTCGCAACGATCGAACCCAATGTGGGTGTCGTGCCGTTGCCGGATGCACGCCTGAAGGTGCTCGCGTCGATCTTCGGATCCGAGCGCATCCTGCCGGCAACCGTGTCCTTCGTGGACATCGCCGGCATCGTCAAGGGCGCCTCGGAAGGTGAAGGCCTGGGCAACAAGTTCCTGGCCAACATCCGCGAGGCCGAGGCCATCTGCCAGGTGACGCGCGTCTTCTCGGATCCCGACGTGATCCACGTCGACGGAAAGGTCGACCCGGCCTCGGACATCGAGACGATCGCCACCGAGCTGATCCTCGCCGACCTGCAGACCATCGAGAACCAGCTGCCGCGCCTCGACAAGGAGCTGCGCGCCAAGAAGATCGATGCTTCCTTCATTGAGACGGTCAAGGCCGCGCAGAAGGTGCTCGAAAAGGGCGACACGCTCTACGCCGCCGGCAAGGCCGCCGGAATCGATATCGACGAGCTGGCCCCGCTGCAGCTGATGACCACCAAGCCTTTCATCTACGTGTTCAACACCGATGAAGAGGGCCTGGCCAACGCCGAGATGCAGGCAGAGCTCTCCGCGCTCGTCGCGCCCGCCGAGGCCATCTTCCTCGACGCCCAGTTCGAGTCCGAGCTTGCCGAGCTGACCGAGGAAGAAGCCGAGGAAATGCTTGAGGACGCCGGCTACACCGAGTCCGGCCTGGACAAGCTGGCCCGCGTTGGCTTCGACACCCTTGGGCTGCAGACCTACCTGACCGCAGGCCCGAAGGAAACCCGCGCCTGGACCATCCCCAAGGGCGCCACCGCCCCGCAGGCCGCCGGCGTCATCCACACCGACTTCCAGCGCGGCTTCATCAAGGCCGAGGTCTTCGGCTTCGAGGAGCTGGTCGAGGCCGGTTCTGTTTCCGCAGCCAAGGCCGCGGGCAAGGCGCGCATCGAAGGCAAGGAATACATCATGAAAGACGGCGACGTAGTGGAGTTCCGCTTCAACGTCTAGTGTGCGCCGCACCGGCCGGTGGCGATTGACCCGCCCGCCGACGTACAAGGATCCTTTGCTCCACGGGACATTTCCCACGGAGCGGAGGATCCTTTCCGTTTTGCCTCCCTGGGTGTCGCCCCCCGGCCTAACGACCGAGCTGCCAAGCCGCATTCGTTTGGTGCGACCTCCCGCCCTGCTGGTCGACCGGCGAATGTCAACACGGCACGTGAGCTTCTTGTCGTTCCTCGGACGGCAAATGAATGAGTAGAAGAAACACTCGATACGTCATGAAACTGCGCCCAGACGATGCCTGACCGTTGTGAGCTACCCCTGATTGTGGCCATTCCGTTGCGTGAGCCCCTCAAACGCATTGAAACCGTAGCCGCCCCGCGGAACCACTGGTTGTTTTAGCGCCACGGAACATGTTTCCTATAGTCAGCACTCTCATTCGAAAAGGACAGCAGTTCGCAGGCACGATTCCTCCAAGTGAAGGATTTCTCATGAACATGGAAAGTTTCGATTGGGCTGGCATGGCGCAGAAGGTCGTCATAGCCTTGATAATCCTCGTGGTCACCTGGCTGTTGGCCAAGGTGGTCAAATGGGCCATTGGAAAACTCGTGGGGCGGGTAAAGGGCTTACAGCGTCAGGGGAACGACGGACAACAACTTGGGGAATCACTCGGCAAAGTTGCGGCACTGATCATCTGGCTCTTTGGGCTGGTAGCCATCTTGCAGGTCTTCGCACTCTCCGAGGTCCTGACACCTGTGCAAGATCTGCTCGGCAAGGTCATGGGCTTCGTTCCGAACCTCATCGGTGCGGGCATCATCTTCTTCATCGGCTACATGATCGCCAAGATCGTGCGGCAGTTGGTGACCACGGCATTGGGCGCTGTCGATTTCAGCAAGCTGACTGCCAAGTTCAGGCGCGGGGAGGCAGAAGTCGACCTTGTGGAAACGCGTGAACAAAACGCCAAGATCATTGCCATCATCGGAAACCTCCTCTTCGCGATCATAATTATCGTGGTGGGTATCAGCGCCTTGCAGGTGCTGGGCATCGCCGCAATCGCCGACCCGGCCCAGCAGATGCTGACCATGATCATGAATGCGATCCCGCAGATCATCGCTGCGCTGATCCTGCTGGCCATCGGTTTTGTCATCGCCAAATTTGTTGGATCGATCCTGGAAAGCACGTTGCATGGAATCGGCACCGACTCGGTTGTGCACAAGTGGGGCATTGTTCCCGCCGACAGGAGCGCCTCGGGCATCATTGCGTTGCTGGTGAAGATCGCGATCATGTTGTTCTTCGGGATCATGGCGGCACGCCAGCTGAACTTCCCGGAAGTCACTGCCATTCTCAACCAGATCCTGGCCTTGGGCGGCAGCGTGCTCTTCGGCGGGCTGATCATCGCGGCAGGTTTCCTGATCGCCAACATCGTGGTCTCGATCGTCGGACCGGGAACGGCGGCCACGGTGATCCGCTGGGCCACGATCGCGCTGTTCATCGCCATGGGCCTGAAGTACATGGGCCTGGCGGACTCCATCATCAACATGGCCTTTGGCGCGGTGGTCATCGGCGGCGCTCTGGCCGCTGCACTCGCCTACGGGCTGGGCGGGCGCGATGCTGCTGCCCGGTCATTGCAGAAACTGGAGAACAAGCAGCCGCCACCGGTACCCCCGGCACACGCCGGGCCGGTGAACCCAATGGGTTAGGCACCAACAACAAGTAACAACGCGCCGGTTTGCGGCGCGATCACCGGCAGGGCGGTTTCGGGCACTTGACCCGAAACCGCCCTGTTTCTTGCCTGGAAGCGTCCCGCTGCGGTTGGCCGCCCAAAGCGTGGGGGACGCGGCCCTCGGCGCGGATTGACGCCACTGCCGACGCTGCGGGGCCAGCCCGTCCGGTGCACCACGACCAAGTGTTCATGCGTGAGATAAGGCACGTTTAACACCAGATTTCCCATTAGGACTAGAATGGTTAATTGGGTCAGTCGTGGCCCCGAACCCCGAGACCCAAATTCTCTAGAAGAAGTGAGCCTTTTCGCATGTCAGATACCACCATCATCGCTCGTGAAGACCTGCGCAACGTTGCCATCGTTGCGCACGTTGACCACGGCAAGACCACCTTGGTCAACGCAATGCTCCAGCAGACCGGTGCTTTCGACAGCCACGGTGAAACCGAAGACCGCGTGATGGACTCTGGCGAGCTGGAACGCGAAAAGGGCATCACCATCCTGGCCAAGAACACCACCGTGTTCTACGAAGGTCCGGCCGCCAACGGCCACAAGATGACCATGAACATCATCGACACCCCCGGCCACGCCGACTTCGGTGGCGAGGTCGAGCGCGGCCTGTCGATGGTTGACGGCGTTGTCCTGTTGGTCGATGCTTCCGAGGGCCCGCTGCCGCAGACCCGCTTCGTGCTGCGTAAGGCACTCGTTGCCAACCTGCCCGTCATCATCGTGGTCAACAAGACCGACCGTCCCGATGCACGCATCGACGGCGTCGTCTCCGATTCCATGGACCTTCTCCTGGGCTTGGCCTCCGACCTGGCCGACGAGGCTCCGGACCTGGACCTGGACAAGGTTCTGAACGTCCCGATCGTCTTCGCTTCGGGCAAGGCCGGTTTCGCCTCGGTGAACCAGCCCGCCGACGGCACCATGCCGGACAACGAGGACCTCGAGCCGCTGTTCGAGACCATCATCAAGCACGTTCCGGCCCCGACCTACACCGAGGGCGAAGTCCTTCAGGCACACGTCACCAACCTTGACGCCTCCCCGTTCCTGGGTCGCCTGGCACTGCTGCGTATCTTCAACGGCACGCTGCGCAAGGGCCAGCAGGTTGCATGGGCCCGCCAGGACGGCGAGCTCAAGACCGTAAAGATCACCGAACTGCTGGCCACCAAGGGTCTGACCCGCGTTCCGGCCGAGTCCGCTGGACCGGGCGAGATCGTCGCAGTTGCAGGCATCGAAGACATCATGATCGGCGAGACCCTCACCGACCTGGAAAACCCGAAGCCGCTGCCGCTGATCACCGTTGATCCGCCGGCCATCTCGATGACCATTGGTATCAACACCTCGCCGCTGGCCGGCAAGGTCAAGGGTGCCAAGGTCACCGCCCGCCAGGTCAAGGACCGCCTTGACAAGGAACTGATCGGCAACGTTTCGCTGAACATCCTTCCGACCGAGCGTCCGGATGCCTGGGAAGTCCAGGGTCGTGGCGAATTGGCACTGGCCATCCTCGTTGAGCAGATGCGTCGCGAAGGCTTCGAACTGACCGTCGGCAAGCCGCAGGTTGTTACCAGGCAGATCGACGGCAAGCTGCACGAGCCGATGGAGCACATGACCATCGACGTACCCGAGGAATACCTCGGCGCCGTGACCCAGCTGATGGCAGCCCGCAAGGGCCGCATGACCAACATGGCCAACCACGGTACCGGCTGGTGCCGCATGGAATTCATGGTTCCGGCACGTGGCCTGATCGGCTTCCGTACCCGCTTCCTCACCGACACCCGCGGTGCAGGCATTGCCGCTTCGTTGGCTGAGGGCTACGAGCCATGGGCCGGTCCGATCGAATACCGCACCAACGGTTCGATCGTGGCTGACCGCTCCGGCGTCGTGACCCCGTTCGCGATGATCAAGCTCCAGGAGCGCATGTCCTTCTTCGTGGCGCCGACCTCCGAGGTGTACGAGGGCATGATCGTCGGCGAGAACTCACGTGCCGACGACATGGACGTGAACATCACGAGGGAAAAGCAGCTCACCAACATGCGTGCAGCTTCTTCGGACACCTTCGAGAACATGACCCCGCCGCGCAACCTGACTCTGGAGGAGTCCCTCGAATTCGCCCGTGAGGACGAATGCGTTGAGGTTACCCCGGAGGCAATCCGTATCCGTAAGCTCATCCTGAACGCCGGCGACCGCGCCAAGTCTCACCGTGCCCGGGCCAAGAACTAATCAGGCACCAGGCTCCGTAGCCACCACCGTGTACAGCGTCTTGGCCGCATTAGCGGCCGGGGCGCTGGCCGCGGTTGTGGGTACTATCCTTCACGCTTCGATTAGCTACGTGGGGGACGTCCCGATTCCCTGGGGAGCAGCCCTGGCGCTGCTGCTGACGGGGGCCCTGACCTATTGGGTGGGCCTGCTGCGCGGCAAGCTGTGGGTCAGCGCCCTCGGTGGCTTGGCGACGTACGTGTTCGTTGCATTGATCTCGACCGACGCGAACAACCAGATGATCGTCTCGACCCAGTTCTTCAAGGTGCTTCCGGGCCCGGCGCTGGCGGGCGGCATGTGGGTGTACGGCATCATCGTCCCGGTCATCGTGGCGATCCTGCTGGCCTCCAGGCAGTTGCGAGCCGCGGCGCGATCCCGCGGCTGAGCCCCAGTTTCGGTCGTTCAGGCTTTTCCGCAGCGCAATAAAACGCAATAGCAGGACATAAGGAAAGGCACCCGCCCTCGGCGGGTGCCTTTCCTTATGTCTCGGTGCCTATGCGGCGCCAGGGGCCGTCTTGGTCGACTTCATGTCGAGGTGGTGTGCCAGGAAAAGCGAGGTGGCCACCCCGTCGGGCTCGGCGTCGCGCATGGCGTAGTCCTCGATGACAGAGTGGATACGTGACATCATCTCCTTCTGCGTGTCCTCGCTGAGCTTCAGGCCCACGCGCATGACCTGGATTTCCTGCGGAGCCAGCCCGTCGATTTCCTGCAGGAACGTGTCGACGAGCAGGGGGGCGGCGTCCGGCAGCTTGGTGCCCCACGACAGTTTCGTGCTTCGGTAGGGCACTTCCTTGGCCCCGCGGTTGCCCCGTCGGGTCTCCTCGGCAGCGAGGAATCCGTTGGAGAGCAGCGTGCGGACGTGGTGCAGCGACGTTGCCGGATTGATGTCCAGCATGTCCGCTATTTCCTTGTTGGTACGCGATTCGTGCAAGCAAAGTCGCAGGATGCGAAGGCGGAGCGGGGAGCTCAACGCCCTGGCACGGGCCTGTACCTCTTCATCTGTGGCCATGGTTTCAGCATACGGGAAATCACGTCACTGATTGAAACTTTCAAATCGCTCGGCGTGTGGGTTTCGGCGGGGTCTGTCAGCGGCGCTGCCGCCGGGCAGGCGGGGGAGGAACGGCCTTGGCGTGGGTGATTCCGGCCCGGTCAAGGGAGACCATGCCGCCGCGTGTCTCGAGGACCACCTGGGTCTCGGTCACCGAGCGGACATGGCCAAGGGCATCTGAAAAACGCTCGCCGGCTTTTCCTTGTTCGTCGGGCCCCAACCGATAGCGAATGACCACGCGGTCACCCACCTGAAGCGAGGAAAAGAAATCCGGACTCATGCCTCGAGTCTAGGCCGGGCCGCACGCCTGGCCGGCCCCACCGGCGCCGATGTGTCCGATGCCACATTCGTGACCGAGGGCGCTGTTCGACGGGGCAAAGCGGGTCCAACGGTACTAAGCTATTGGAGAGCATGCGTAGCCGCGTGCCGCATGACCAAACAGTTCATGATCCGTTGTAAAGGAAGGCCCCGGGTACCGTGACCTACATCATCGCCCAGCCGTGCGTCGACGTCAAAGACAAGGCGTGCATCGAGGAATGCCCCGTGGATTGCATCTACGAGGGCGAACGCTCGCTGTACATCCACCCCGATGAATGCGTTGACTGCGGCGCCTGCGAACCGGTGTGCCCGGTGGAGGCCATCTACTACGAGGACGACGTCCCGGACCAGTGGGCGGACTACTACAAGGCCAATGTGGAGTTCTTCGACGAGGTCGGTTCCCCGGGCGGCGCTGCCAAGCTCGGCAACATGGGCATCGACCACCCCGTGATTTCCGTGCTTCCGCTACAAACCCAAGGCTGATCGGCCACACCATGCTGACGCTCCCTGACTATCCGTGGAACGCCCTTGCGCCCTACGCGGCCCGCGCCGCCGAGCATGAGGGCGGGGCCGTGAACCTCTCCATCGGGACCCCCGTGGATCCCACCCCCGAGATCATCATGCAGGCGCTGCGCGACGGCGCAAACGCCCCGGGCTACCCCACCACCCACGGCACGCCGGAGTTGCGCGAGGCCATCGTGCAGTGGTTTGAACGCCGGCGCGAAGTGCGCGGCCTGTCCGCCGACGACGTCATGCCGACCGTTGGCTCCAAGGAGCTGGTGGCCTGGCTACCGCTGCTGTTGGGCCTGGGCGCCGGCGACCTGGTGGTCCGCCCGCTCGTCGCCTACCCCACCTACGACATCGGTGCGCAATTGGCCGGGGCCGACTCGATCGCGGCGGATTCGCTGGAGGGGCTCTCGGAGGCCGACCGTGCGCGGGTGAAGCTCGTGTGGGTCAACTCGCCGGGCAACCCCACGGGCATCGTCCGCGGGACCGCGGAGCTCAAGGCGTTTGTCGATGACGCCCGTTCCCTGGGCGCGGTCGTGGCATCGGATGAATGTTACGCCGAACTCGGCTGGGGCGAACACGAGGCGGGAGTTCCGAGCATCCTTCATGCATCGGTCTGCGGCGGAGACTTTAGCGACCTGCTGTGCGTGTACTCGCTGTCCAAGCAGTCGAACATCGCCGGGTACCGTGCCGCCTTCGTGGCCGGGGCGCCGAACTTGATGCCCGCACTGGTCAACAACCGCAAGCACGCGGGGATGATCGTGCCGGCCCCGGTGCAATCGGCAATGATTGCGGCCCTGAACGACGACGAGCACGTCAGGGTGCAAAAAGATCTGTACCGGGCACGCCGCGAGGCGCTCGTTCCGGCACTAGGGGCATTCGGTTTGCGCATCGTGGACTCGGTAGGCGGCCTGTACCTGTGGTGCACCGCGGACGAGGACTGCTGGACCACCCTGGGCCGGCTGGCCGAGCTGGGGATCGTGGCCGGGCCAGGCGCGTTCTACGGGACTGCCGGGGAGAAATTTGTGAGGATCGCGCTCACCGCCAGCGACGAACGCATTCGTAGTGCCGTCGAGCGGTTGAATGCGGCAGTCTGAAAGACAAACGTGACCAACCAATTGGTGTCAAGAGCCTACTAAACGGTAGCGTGACAGTGATTACTGACCATCGGATTCATCTGCATTCCGGTTAGGAGAGACAATGACGGAAAACAATTCTGCTCAGCTCAGCTTCGGCGGCAACAGCATCGAACTCCCTGTTGTGCCCGCGGTAGAAGGCAACAATGGCTTTAACATCGCACCCCTGTTGAAGGCGACAGGTGGCGTGACGTACGACCCCGGCTTCATGAACACCGCGGCTACCAAGTCCGCAATCACCTTCATCGATGGCGATGAGGGCATCCTGCGCTACCGCGGATACCCGATCGAGCAGCTCGCCGAGAAGTCCAGCTTCCTGGAGACCAGCTACCTGCTGATTTACGGCAACCTTCCCTCGGCCACCGAGCTGGAGAACTTCGACCAGAAGATCCGCCGGCACACCCTGCTGCACGAGGAGCTCAAAGGCTTCTTCGGCGGCTTCCCGCGCGACGCGCACCCGATGCCGGTGCTGTCCTCGGCCGTCTCGGCCTTGTCGACCTGGTACCAGGATTCGCTGGATCCTTTCAACGAGGAGCAGGTCGAGCTCTCGACCATCCGCCTGTTGGCCAAGATGCCAGTGCTTGCCGCATACGCGCACAAGAAGTCCATCGGGCAGGCCCTGCTGTACCCGGACAACTCGATGAACCTGGTCGAGAACTTCATGCGCCTGAGCTTCGGCCTGGCCGCCGAGCCGTACGACATGGACCCGGTCATGGTCAAGGCCCTGGACCAGCTGCTGATCCTGCACGCCGACCACGAGCAGAACTGTTCCACCTCAACGGTGCGCCTGGTTGGTTCGTCGAACGCCAACATGTTCGCCTCGGTCTCCGCCGGCATCAACGCCCTCTTCGGCCCCGCCCACGGCGGTGCCAACGAGGCCGTGCTGAAGATGCTGCGCCAGATCCAGTCCGACGGCCTGAAGCCCGCCGACTTCATGGAGAAGGTCAAGAACAAGGAAGACGGCGTCCGCCTCATGGCCAAGCTGCCGACCATCGCGGCCTACGCCTACAAGAAGAGCGTTGGGCAGCCCTTCCTCTACCCGGACAACACCCTGTCGCTGGTGGAGAACTACCTCCGGATGACCTTCGGTTTCCCGGCCGAGCCCTACGATCTCGACCCGATCATGGTCAAGGCTCTGGATCAGCTGCTGATCCTGCACGCCGACCATGAGCAGAACTGCTCCACGGCGACGGTGCGCATGGTTGGTTCGTCCCACGCCAACCTGTTCGCCTCCGTATCGGCCGGCATCAACGCACTGTTCGGACCGCTGCACGGCGGTGCCAACCAGGCGGTGATGGACATGCTGGCGCACATCAGGGATGACGGCGGCGATGTCGACGAGTTCGTTCGCAGGGTCAAGGGCAAGGAGTCCGGCATCAAGCTGATGGGCTTCGGCCACCGGGTCTACAAGAACCACGACCCGCGGGCGACGCTGGTCAAGAAGGTCGCGCAGGACGTGCTGGACCGCCTCGACGTGCAGGACCCGCTGCTGCAGCTGGCGATGCGGCTCGAGGAGGTCGCGCTGGCCGACGAGTACTTCGTGTCACGCAAGCTCTACCCGAACGTCGACTTCTACACCGGCTTCATCTACAAGGCGCTCGGCTTCCCGACGCCGATGTTCACGGCGCTGTTCGCCCTCGGCCGGTTGCCGGGGTGGATCGCCCAGTGGCGCGAGATGATCGCTGACCCCACGACCAAGATCGGCCGCCCGCGTCAGGTCTACACCGGCCCCGCCCTGCGCCACCTCCCGGAGTAGCCGGGGGCGGCGTCGGCGCCCCGCCCCGCGCCGCGCCGGCCGCGCGCTCGAGCCGGGACGCCAGTACGAGCACGCCCGCACACATCGTGATCCACTCCGGGGCGGGTCACGCTCCCGACGCCCCAGCGTCGATCACGACGTGTGCGCACGTGCCCGCGCCCGCGGCCGTGGCCGTGCCCGCGCCCGCGCCCGACGAGGACAGCACCGCGTACACGCCCGCACACATCG
>NZ_JBKKAP010000020.1:0-41353 GCF_046714615.1 Paeniglutamicibacter sp. | reverse complement strand
GGATCCATCTTGGCCTATATCGGCCAAAGCGAGTTTGGACATAATGATTGGTTTCCTGGTTCTCGCCCTACGCGATCGAGCTGACTTGCTCTGTCACCGTGGTACCGCTCCAGCCTGACACGTAGGGGTCGCCGGCGATTGCCATTGGAGGGAGTCTGTGACGCATGAGAAACTACGCAGATTCTGGGAGTTACGATAAAAATTACTTGGGTGCACCGGGAAAAATTACGCACGGGCGTGTCGTCAATGGCGAGGGCCGTCTCTGCGGGGTTCGTTCCCGGGATCATGCCAAAGTTGCCCGGAATGTCAGTCGCGTCAAATATTTCAATCGGTCGAAACGACCGACGCGGACGTTTGTCTGGGGATATTTGCACAGGTTAGGGTTTCATTTTGGTAACACTCACTGCTCGCGGTTTGCCCAAACGGATGTCTCAAGACAGACGCGGTGCACACAAAAGCGGGAACCAAACCTTGATCTGGGAGTTCTCCATATGCACGATTCTTCACGTGCTCTATTGAAGCGGGGCAGTATTGTTGCCGCGTCCACGGCGTTGGTGATTGGTAGCACTTTCTCCGCGGTGCCGGCAATCGCCATGGCCTCAACCGCCCCGGAACCAACATCTACTGAGACTTCGGCGGTTCCGCGCACTGAAGCATCACTGGATCCGAGCCAGGCAGCGCTGCCGCCCGGGCTCAAGGAAGCCGTTGAGCGCGACCTCGGCATCACCATCGACGACTTCTACAAGAATGGCGAGCTGAGCGCGGTTGTTGATTCGCTCTCCAACGAATTGAAGCAGTCTCGGCTTGGTGCCGAGTTTACAATCGCAGAGAACGAGATCAACGTGACGGTTGCGGCGTCTTCACTTGAAGCCGTCAAGAAGAAACTTGACCAGCTGACCAAGGACACCGATGTCGAACTGAACATCGATTCTGCACCTGCCGACGTGGTGTCCGCGGCACTGGAAACTGAAAAACCGCCGGAAATTAAGGATCCTGAGCCCAAGGTAGACGAACCTCAAGCCGCCAAGAGCCCGAAGAATGAGAAAATACTTGAATCGGCTGCGCCCAAGGCGCAAGCCAAGGGTCTTCCGAGGAGTGTCGACAGCCTACTTGCCGCCTACATCAACAGCGTCGACCCCGCAGCAGTTTCCAAGCTCCAAGCTGTGATGAAGAACAGCGATGGCAGCTTTCTAATCCGTACGGGTGGCGCTGCCCAACTTGAGAAGCGTGAAGCGGCATCAGGAAGCACCAAGGAGTCGCGGCAGCCACCTGAAGCCGAAGAGCCGAAACTGACGCCAGCCGAATTCGCCGACCAGTACACGAAGGTCACCATCGAGTCCGTCGACGGCCCGGCAATACCAGCTGCAGCCAACGATGTTCTGGGTGGCATGGCCTACGGTGCACAGGTGGGCGACAACTTTGCACTTTGCTCAATTGGCTTCAACGGGTTCAGCCCCGAGGGCGCACCAGCAGCTATTTCGGCCGGTCACTGCCAACAAGACGGTGCTGTTTCCGATGTAAGGATCATTGAGCAGGACGGCCCCGATATCCCGATCGCCATTGGTGCCGATCTTGGGACCTTCGGCTTCTCGCAATTTGGCGGCCCGGGCAACTCGCCCGTGTCCGGACTGCACGACGCGGAGACGATCGATGATCTTGGCAACATCGGAACCGACATCTCCGTCATCGAGAATATTAACGAGGACTTAGACCTCAAAGCACTGGTGACCGACTGGAAGGGTTCCGACGAACGCGATTCCGGCACCAAGGTCACCGGCGTTGCAAGCGCCGTCCTCGGCACCAATATTTGCAAGTCAGGCCGCACCACCGGCTGGACCTGTGGTCAGGTCGACGAAGTCGGCGTGTTCATAGTTGGTGGGTCCGGGGGCGAAGACGATATTCGAGCCGTTCGTGGGTTCGGGATTGCAAACTCGTTCAAAATGGTTGCCGATCCGAACAACCCTGATGAGCAGATCGAGGACTTTGACAAGGCTGACCGGGGCGACTCGGGCGGATCCGCAGTTGCAGGCGGCACCGCAGTCGGCATCACAAGCGCAGTTTCGCCAAGCGACGGTGGCCGTGCATACTTCACCGACATCAAGGACGGAATGAAGCACGCCAAGGGCTACTCCATCGCGCTGTTCCTCAATACTCCCGCAATGACATCCCCGTCAAACGGCGATGATGTCGTCGGCGGCGCAACCGTCTCCGGTACCTTGGCCGGTGCCCCAACCGGTGCGCATGTCCGCGTTGTCTCCGGTGGCAAGTTGTTCAAGAAGGCGACTGTCACCTCCGGAAAATTCAGCTTCAAGGCACCGGCTAAACTCGGCAAGTTCAACTTCACCCTGCAGGCGGTCAACGGCTACAGCAAGTCGGCGACCACCGCAGGCTCGGTCAACATCGTCATCGGTGCCCCGGCCATCACTAGCCCGGCAAACGGCAGGACCTTCACCGAGACGCCGTCCGTGGTTTCGGGCACCGGCGTTCCCGGCGCCATTGTCAAACTGACCGGTGCGATCACCCGGGAAGTGACCGTCGGGGGCAACGGGCGCTGGAGAGTCGAGCTTGATGTAGGCCTGACTTACGGTTCGCACAGCATCACCGCCGTGCAGAGCGACGGGGCGACAACGTCATCCTCGGTCAGGAACGTCTTCAAGGTCGTTCCGGTTGCCCCGTCGATTGATTCGCTCACCGATGGCCAGGAATTCGCCTTCGGCAAGCCTCCGAAGACCCTCAGCGGCTTCGGTATCAGCGGTTCCACCATCAGGGTGACCATCGGCGACACCGATTTGACCGCCATTGTGACCAACGGCGCCTGGACAGTGCTCGTTCCCGAGAACTTGGAAGCGGGCGACCACGACGTCTCTGCCGTACAGGTCATCGACGAGGTTGTCTCGGCCGCCGTGGCGATGACCTTCAAGATCGCCGGGGCCCCGAAGCCGGAGCCCACGGAGAACCCCGAGCCTTCCAAGGCGCCGGTGGTTCCGCAGGGCAACATCAACGGCGGTGACAGCGACAACGGCGGCCTGGCCAACACCGGCGCGAACGCCGTCCTGCCGTTCATCGCCACCGGCGGTGCCCTCATGGTCGCAGGCGGACTGTTCATGCTCCTGCGTCGCAAAAACATCACGGGCCACCACGGTGCCTAACCACATAGTCGCCGGTTAGCCGGGACTCGTGAGCGCGGGGGCCTTTCGTGGAATTGCAGGCAATTCCGTGGGAGGCCCCCGCGCCCTTCCCACGCCACATTCAGCCAACGCCCCGGATGGGCCCATAGACTCGGCCCGAATCAGAAGGTGGTCACACCCATGAACAACCACACAGCACGCATGGCCCTGGGCGGTGTCGCACTGGCTGCGGTGCTCCTGCTTTCCGCCTGCGGCAATGATGCCGGAATTCCGGCATCCTCCGGCACGACCCCCTCGGCGTCGCCCAGTGCCACCCCGAACGAGAGCCAGGACCCGGATTTGCTCCAACTCAACGAAACGCTCAAGGAAACCTTGGGGGAGAAGTACTCCGAGGGCTGGATCGAGGGGAACAAGCTGCACGTCGCGGTCACCGACAAGGCCGCCGAGGCCATCGCCACCGAGGCAGGTGCGGTGGCCCACCTGGCCGAGCACTCCGCCGCGGAACTCGAGGCGGCCATCGGCAAGATCATGGCCTGGCAGCGCGAACAGGGAGGGGAAACCGCCACCGCCATCCACCGCTATCTCCCGTCCGGACGGGACGGCTCGATCACCTTGGCCGTCGACCCCGCCCAGCTCGAGGACATCAAGCGGGGGCTGGCCGCCGACGCTGTCACCGGCCCCATCGCGCTGAAGTTCGTGGAATCGGCCGGACCCGCAAGCCCGGCTGCCTCCGGCTGAGCTGTCGAACGGCCGTTTGTGGCGCGCCTTTCGCCTCTCACAGGCGCGCCACAAACGGGCAAGACACGCGACGCGACGTAGGGTGGTACCTGAGGGACCACGTTCGATCTTCGGCTGCTTTCCGGGACAGCGAGATCGGATGCACTCCCGCATTGATAGCGAACACAGAAACTTGAAAGGGCCTGCACCCACGTGAGCCACGCCAGCGACGCAGCCGAAACACCGGATCGACCGGGGAAAAAACGAAACCCTGTGTGGGCCGCCATCCGCGAGGTCCTCATCATCGTCGTGGTCGCCCTGGTGATCTCCTTGGTCGTCAAGACATTCTTCTTCCGGGCCTTCTACATCCCCTCCGGTTCCATGGAACAAACGCTGCAGGTCAACGACCGCATCTTTGCCAACCTCATGGCACCTGGCCCGTTCGAGCTCTCCCGCGGCGACGTGGTGGTCTTCCGCGACGAGGAAGGCTGGCTGCCGCCGATTGCTTCCCCTGCCACCAACCCCGTCACCGACTTCTTCACCTTCGTCGGCTTGGTCCCCGACCCTTCGAACCAGCACCTGATCAAACGGATCATCGGCATGCCGGGGGACACCGTTGCGTGCTGCTCCGCCAACGGCAAGCTGACCGTCAACGGCGTGGAAATCACCGAGCCGTACATTTACCCGGGCGACAGCCCCTCCGACACCGAATTCAGCAAGACCGTCCCCGAGGGCAAGATCTGGGTCATGGGC
Organism: Paeniglutamicibacter sp.; assembly: GCF_046714615.1. Taxonomy (NCBI): domain Bacteria; kingdom Bacillati; phylum Actinomycetota; class Actinomycetes; order Micrococcales; family Micrococcaceae; genus Paeniglutamicibacter; species Paeniglutamicibacter sp. Next base: position 36,755 of record NZ_JBKKAP010000020.1, on the reverse strand, counting down.
GACCACCGCGGCGCCTCCGCCGATTCCCGCTTCCACGAGGATCTGCAGGGCGGCTTCGTCGACCTCGAGTCGGTCGAGGGCAGGGCCGCGGTCATTTCCTGGCCGCTGGACCGCCTGGGTGGCATCTCGGGTGAGGACGGGGTCTTCGCCCACGTCCCGGCACCGGCCAACTAATGGCATCGACTCCACCGACCCTGCAACACGAACTGGCCCTGGCCGCGTCCGGCGGGCACCGATTCATCGGGGCAGCCGACGAGGTGGGCCGCGGCTCCCTGGCCGGACCCGTCTCCGTGGGCTACGTCGTCATCGACCCTGCAACCGCGACCGAACTGCCCGGGGTGCGGGACTCCAAGCTGGTCTCCGACGCGCTGCGCCACGAATTGGTCCCGGCGATCAAGGCCTGGGCTGCGTCCTGGGGCGTGGGCCATGCCAGCGCCGCCGAGATCGACACCCTTGGCCTGGTGCCCGCCCTGCGCCTGGCTGGCCTGCGCGCAGCCACCGCCGCGCACCGCGGGCAGGAAGCCGACGCGGTGCTGCTGGACGGGAACCTGGACTGGCTCTCGGCCACCTCCCAACCCACGCTGCTGGATTCGCTGATGCCCGGTTTCGGCGACCCGGAAGACATCGACGGGCTGCGGATTCCGGTGCACACACTGATCAAGGGCGATTTGCTGGCCCTGTCCATCGCCGCGGCATCCATTTTGGCCAAAGTCGAGCGTGACGACCTCATGGATGGGTACGATCACACCTACCCGGCGTACGGTTGGATACGAAACAAGGGGTATGGCACCGCCGCCCACCGCGCCGGCATCGCCGAACACGGGGCGAGCGAATACCATCGGAAGACCTGGCAACTGACACCCAAGTCGCCGGGAGCGAACATCGAGTCAGGGGGCGAGGGGAAAACACCATGAGTGCCGAAGACCTGGAGAACTACGAAGCGGAACTCGAGCTGCAGCTCTACCGCGAATACAAGGACGTGGCAAACCTCTTCAATTACGTCGTGGAAACCGAGCGACGTTTTTACCTGGCCAACAACGTGGATCTCAAGACCCGCTCGGCCGACGGCGAGGTCTTCTTCGACCTCACGCTCACCGACGCCTGGGTCTGGGACGTCTACCGCACCGGCCGCTTCGTGCAGTCGGTGCGCATCGTGACGTTCAAGGACGTGAACATCGAGGAGCTGAACCGCGTCGATGACTTGTCCATCCCCAAGGACGGGCTGAACTAGACCCGCCCGCCATTGCCGGCATGCATTGCCGGCCCTGCCCCCAAAGCCATCCCGCACCCGGTGCGCGGCTTCGGGGGCAGTCCTGTCTCCGGGCGCGATTCTCTGCGCGGCAATGCCGGCCGGCCCGCTGTTAGGCTCGGGACAATAAGCAGGCAAGCACCCACCCAGGAGCACACCGGCAGATGAACGAGCAGCCAGGCAAGGACAACCCCGATGGCGAGGACGCCTCGGGGAACCCCGGCAAAGACGGCGGGGAAGCCGAGGACTTCGGCACGGTCTCCTTTTTTCGCGCCTCGGGAGGCACCCGGAATGGGCTGCCGTACCTCAGCTCCCTGTCCTTCGACTTCGATCAGGGGACCCCGGACCCGGAGACGGGCAAGCGGGCCTTCGGCACGGCGATCACGGAGCTGAATTCCGCGCTGTTGGACTACGAGCGGGTGCTGGATGCCCGCGCCGGTGACTTCGGACAGGCCTTTGCCCCGACACCTGGCGATGCCGAACTGCTGGCCGCCTCGGACCATGTGCATGATTCGCTTGAATCCCTGGGCCTGTCGCACCTGGCGTACACCGGCCACTCGTTCCTGGAAGGGCCGCTGTTCCGCGAGGCAATGACCGGGCCGGACGACCAAGGTACCCCCGAGGAATGGGCAGCACAGCCCGAAGCCGAAGAGCCCACCGAGGAAACGGACGACACCCATTGGCCACGCCCACACGAGCTCGGGGTCACCGTGGTGCTGGATAGCGTACTCCACCGATCCGCCGAGGCAGTGGTGCGCCTGGACATGGCCAAGGTCTACGGGAATGGCGTGATGCTGGTGATCGATTACGTAAACCTGCGCGCCAAGGACGAGGACGGCCTACTCTGGTTCCGCCGCAGCAACGAGGCGCACGGCAACGTCGAAGTGGCATTGGATCTGCTCGACCCGTCCACGGGGACGGCCTTCGCCTGCGAACTGCACTGGGCCGAGGGGAACGTGGGTCCGCAGTGCTACACGCTGAACCAGCATTTCTGGATCCATCGGGCGCTGGACGCCCACGCGTTGGCCGGGACCCTCACGGTAAAGGACGCCATCGCGGCGGACGGCACAACGGAACCGCTGCTCATCGAGCTCGAGATCGACACCGAGGTGCTGCGCGAAGCAGCAACCCGCATCCGAACCCTGGGCACCGAGGGGCCGTGATCATGGTCCCGAGGTCCGGGGCCCCCGGTAGGCGACCGCAACCAGGTGCTCGTTGAGGAACCCAGACACAGGCGGTCCCTGCCTGACCGAGGGGAAGCACGGAGTATTGCGATGCCTCGCATGTGTACCTGGAGTACTGGATCCCCTGGCGCTGGGGCGCCCGGGACCTGGGCCTCTCGCTGCGTGGTGCCCAGTCCCGCCTCTCCGGGCATGCGTTGGTCCTGCCCGAAATGCAGGGTCCAACCCATCATTCGGAACTTAAGAAAAGAAGGTGACGTAATCTGCGTCAGCTTTCCCCTGGCTGCGGACATTTCATGCGTGAAGGCAATACCCGGAACGCTGAACCATGGCGACCCGGGGCAGCGTCATTGCCAAATCACATCACGGGGTGGTGGAGCAGGTGCCTTCGTCCAGTCCACGACCGAATCGGCACAATGCACAGAGCAGGACCAAAACCTATGGGGGTGATTCGATTGCACAACAAAAGACTCGCCGCGGCACTTGCCATCGCCGTTGCGGTCACCGGAAGCAGCACGGGATTCGTTTCGCCGGCGGCCAACCACGTCATGGCCCCCGCAGCGGGCACGACGTGAAACCCGACCACAACGCTTCGGCCCGCCGGGGCCGCAATCCCGGGCGTCGCGACGGCGAAGGTGAACCTGAAGAAGGTCACCGCCTGCAACCTGAATCTGCGGTAGGGCAGGAGCACCGGCACCAAGGTGCTGGTGACGATCCCGAAAAACACGACAGTGACCATTTCGCAGACCAGCGGATCTTGGAGCAAGACCACGTACAAGGGCAAAACCGGTTGGGTGGCATCGCGCTACCTGAAGAACGCGCAGGCAACCAAGGTGGCGTACCGCTGGATGATGGTCAACGTGAACGTCCGCAAGGGCGCAGGCACCTCGTACCCAAGCCTGGGCGTGGTGCGGGCCAACGCGCGCGTCACCTACCTTCGGACTGCCAAGGGCTGGTCGAACGTGAAGACGTCGAAGGGAACGGGCTGGATTTCCAACCGATACCTGGACACGCACGGCCAACACCCGGTCGCCGTCTACGGGACCCTGTGCAAGGGCAAGTCCGCGTACCACCTCCTGCGGGGGGTGAATGAAGCCACGACCCGGGTTCCCAGCTTCAACATGTACCTCAAGCCGGACCAGACGTGGTGGTCGTTCATCATTCAAAGTTCAGCCTCCGCCCGGAGCGTGGTGGTCGAACGCATGGACATCCGGTCGGCCAACTACCGCGCAACGCTGGCCGACCTGGACAAGTGGGAGCGATTTGATCCCCGCAAGCCGCTGGCCGAGCAGAACTACAACCGCAAGCTCGTCACCGACAAGGACGGGAAGCGGTCATGGGCCTATGTCGGGGCCTCCAAGATCAGCAACTACCTGATCAAGAACGGCATCCGCGTGACCTCGGGCGACTACCTGAGGCGGTCCTGAAAGTGAAGACGCAAGGGAAAATTATCGTTGGCGTCGCCTCGACGGCCGTCGTGGTCGGCTTCGCGGCCTGGGGGATCGGCTATGCCGCCACGGCAACCACCGATGGTCCGACGCCAACGGTGGACCCGGGTGCCGGACCCGCCATCGCGGAGACCAACCCGTCCACCGGCCACGAAGTGAAGGCTGATGGATTCGACAACGTCGAAAAGGGTCCGGGTGAGCAGGCCTGACTCATCGACGAGCAGACCAAGACTTGCTACTTCACCATCGAAGTCACCGGCAGCGAATTGGTCGACGAATGCGAACCACGCGTCGGAACGGAGACGCTGCATCCGACCCGGACCGTGTTTCTGGTCCTCGATGTCAGTGCGTCCCTGGCGGGCTCGGTCATCGAGAAGGCCGGTGGGGGCCCGGATGGCCTGTGCATGCCGCTGGTCGCCGAAACGTTCTCGGTGACCAGCGCAAGCGGGGTACAGGACCGCAACGTCACCTCGGAGGAGGCCTGGGGCTGCTTCGACGACGCGCAGCTCCTTCCTCCGGTCATTAACCCCGGCCAGAGCGTCAGCGGCAAGATCGTGCTCGACATTGAAGAACCCAGGGGCAGGGTCGTCTACGACCCCGAGGGCAACGGTGGATGGTCCTGGCCCTACGGAGGGTAGCCGGGTGCGTCCACCCCGCCATGAAATTGAATTGTCCATCGAACTGCATCACTTTTCCGATGCGTGCGGACACTACATTCATGAACACGGAATTCGAACAAGAAACCGTAATTATCAAGCGGAAACACCAATTGTCCATTCGGCGCACGTATGGTGGTTGAAATGCCTTCGTCCGGACCACAGCCATGGCGGTGCCCGGCATCCAGAAGACCAGCATCAATGGGGGGATCCAATTGCAGAAGAAGAGAATCGCCACCGCGGTGGCACTGGCCGTAGCGGTGGCCGGAAGCAGCACGGGTTTTGTATTACCGGCGGCCAGCCACGCACTTGCCCCTGCAACGGAAGCCACAGCATCGGCACCGATGCTGCTGGAGCCGGCACGTGCAGCCATCGCCATGAAGAAGGTGAACCTGAAGAAGGCCACCACGCACAACCTCAATCTGCGCGCGGGCAAGAGCACCAAGACCAAGGCGCTGCTGACGATCCCGAAGAACACCGCGGTCACCGTCACCGAGACCAGTGGCACCTGGAGCAAGACGAAGCACAAGAACAAGACAGGTTGGGTGGCATCCAGATATCTCAAGAACGCGCCGGCCGCCAAGAAGCAGGCCGCCAAGAAGCCGGCGCCCAAGACCCAGGTCAAGTCCTCCACACGGAAAACCACCACGTACAACCTGAATCTGCGCGCGGGCAAGAGCGCCAAGAACAAGGTGCTGGTGGTGATCCCGAAGAACACGACGGTCACCGTCTCACATACCAGTGGCACCTGGAGCCAGACCAAGTACAAGAACAAGACAGGTTGGGTGGCATCCAGATATCTCAAGAACGCGCCCGCCGCCAAGAAGTCAGCTCCCAAGGCTGCGGCACCCAAGGCAACCTATCGCTGGACAACGGGGAAGGTGAATATCCGCAAGGGCGCAGGCACCTCGCACGCAAGCCTGGGTCTGGTCCCGGCCAACGAGCGCGTCACCTACCTCAAGACGGCCAAGGGCTGGTCGAACGTGAAGTCCTCGAAGGGCACCGGCTGGATTTCGAACAAGCTCCTGGACAAGACAGGCCAGTATTCGTTTGCGGTCTACGGAACACTGCGCAAGGGACAGTCGGCCTACTACATCCTGAGGGGTAAGACCTCCAAGGAAACCAAGACGACGATCTCCTCCCACAGCATGTACCTCCAACCCAACAAGACCTGGCTCTCCTATGTGATCCCCAGCGGGAAGTCCTCGGACAAGGTGGTGGTTGAGCGGATGGACATCAAGCCGGCCAGTTACCGGGCAACCGTGGCAAACATGGACAAGTGGGAACGCTTCAACCCCAACAAGCCGTTGGCCGACCAGAACTACAACCGCGTGCTGGTCACCGACAAGGACGGCAAGAAGTCCTGGGCCTACCTTGGATCGAAGAAGATCGGCGACTACCTGACCAAAAACGGAATCCGCGTGACTTCCGGCGACTATCTGAAGAGGTTCTGACCATGAAAAAGCAGGGCAAGATCATCACCGGCGTCGTTTCCGGCGTAGCGGTCGTGGGCCTCGCAGCCTGGGGAATCGGCATGGCCGGTGCAGCAAGCAGCACGGAGTGGGAACTCCCCGGAGACCTCGTCGCTGGCCCCGCGATTGCCGAAGTCGATCCGTCCACCGGCACCGAGGTGAAGATCGACAAGTTCGACAATGTCCAGAAGAAGGCGGGTGAAAAGGCCGGCTTGGTCGATGAAAAGACCAACAAGAGCTACTTCACCATCGAGGTCACCAACAGCCAACTGCTGGGCCAATGTAATGCACGCGTGGGGAACCAGGCGCTCAAGCCAACCCGCACCAAGTTCCTGGTCCTGGACGTCGAGGCGACCCTGGCCGCCTCGGTCTCGGACAAGGCGGCGGGAGGAGCGAAGGAGCTGTTCATGCCTCTGGTCGCAGAGGCGTTCTCGGTCACCACCTCCAGCGGGTCCCCGGACCGCAACGTGACCTCGGAGACGGCCTGGGGCTGCTTCGATGACTCGGTGCTGCTGCCGCCGGTGGTCAACCCCGGCCAAACCGTCAAGGGCAAGGTCGTCCTCGACGTGGATGCCCTCAAGGGCAAGGTAGCCTACGACCCCGAAGACAACGGCGGATGGTCCTGGCCCTACGGCGGATGATCCCGCACCGCTAGTCCCCATGACTGCGCCCCGGCGCGAAGAGCGGGCCATTGCCACTTCCCCCTACGGGGTTGGGCGACGGCCCGCTTCTCATTCAGGCAGCAAGGCGCTTATGCAGTTGCCGTGAGGGGCGAAGACGGTTCCCAAGGGGCGCCGCAAATCCGACCAGCCTTGATGCCGCGCTCGCCGGTATCCGATTCCCGCTTATCCACACCTCTGTTTGATCCAGCTCCGTTGCTGTGCCGCGCCGGGCATCCTTGAAATCAGACTGCGCCCGCTCAAATGTTTCCCGACTAGCGACGTGCGGCCCAGAACGGAGAGGAGTGTGCGTATGAACCACAACCAGGAACTCGGCGCCGCGGGCGAGGAACTTGCCGCGGCCTATCTCACCGGCGCCGGATACACGGTGTTGGAACGCAATTGGCGCTGCAACATCGGGGAACTGGACATCGTTGCCGAGACGGACGGCCAGGTCGTTGGCGTGGAGGTCAAGACTCGCAGCTCCCTGGGCTTCGGGCACCCGGCCGAGGCGGTGAACCCGCAGAAGCTGCGCAGGATCTCGCGCCTGGTGCGTCAATGGTGCGTGACCCACCGCCGGAATCCGCACACCGTGAGGGTGGACGTGCTGGCCATCCTCATGCCTCCCGGGCGCGAACCAAGCATCGAACATCTGATCGGGGTGGACTCATGAGCCTGGCCCGCACCCTCGGCATTGGCCTGACCGGGCTCAATGGCCAGCTCATCGAGGTGGAAGCCGACGTGGGCAACGGCATCCCCGCCTTCATCCTGCTGGGGCTGCCCGACGCGGCACTGAACGAATCGCGCGAGCGCATTCGCTCAGCCGCACGAAACTCCGGCATTCCGCTGCCCAACCGTCGCCTGACGGTGAACCTGACCCCCGCGACGCTGCACAAGCGCGGGTCGGGATTCGACCTGGCCATCCTGCTGGCGGCACTGGCCGCGGACTGTTCCATCACCCCGGCCGCGGGCGTGGTCTACCTTGCCGAACTCGGGCTTGACGGATCGCTGCGCCCCATCTCCGGGGTGCTGCCTGCGGTCATGGCCGCAGTGCGCGACGGATACCCAAACGTCGTGGTGGCCGCCCAGAACCAGTCCGAGGCGGAACTGGTTCCCGGCGCCTCGGTGCGCTCCTACGCCCACCTGTCACAGGTGCTTGCCGATTGCGGCGCCAACCCGCTGGAACTGCAGTACAGGGCGCGGCACGACTCGCCCGCACGCACGACGGTGGGGTGGTCCGCAACCAGGACGCCGGCATTGGACCTCTCCGAGGTGGTCGGCCAGGCCCAAGGGCGGTACGCATTGGAGGTCGCGGCCGCAGGCGGCCACCACCTGCTGTTCACAGGGCCGCCCGGGGCGGGGAAGACCATGCTCGCCCAGCGTCTGCCGGGGCTGCTGCCGGACCTTGACGACGCCCAGGCGCTGGAAACCACCGCCGTTCACTCGCTGGCGGCCGGAGGGCGGCCCATCACCTCGCTGCTGCGCCGCCCGCCCTTCGAATCCCCGCACCACAGTGCCTCCATGGTGGCGCTGATTGGCGGCGGCAGCGGCATCCCGCGGCCCGGTGCCGCCTCCCGTGCCCACCGGGGTGTGCTTTTCCTCGATGAGGCGCCCGAATTTTCCTCCACGGCACTCGATGCGCTGCGCCAGCCACTGGAATCCGGCGTGCTCACCCTGCATCGGGCCTCCGGCACCGCCAGCTACCCGGCGCGTTTTCAACTCCTGCTGGCCGCCAACCCCTGTCCCTGCGGGAGGAACCTGGGCAAGGGCACCGACTGCACCTGTACCCCGATGCAGCGCCGCCGCTACCTGGCCAGGCTGTCAGGCCCGCTGCTGGACCGGATCGACATGCAACTCTTTGTTCCGCAGCTCTCTCCCAAGGAACTGGCCGGACGCGGAACCAGCGAATCCTCCGCCGTCGTTGCTGCACGGGTGCGCGAGGCCCGTGGCGCGGCATGTGACCGGCTCAAGCGCTGGGGAATCGGCACCAATGCGGAGGTGCCGGGATCGATCCTGCGCAACGAGCTGCGCCTGCTTTCGGCGACGCTGGCCGGGCTGAACCGGGCCACGGAGTCGCTGCGGCTCAGCGCGCGCGGCTATGACCGGGTATTGCGCATTGCCTGGTCCATTGCGGACTTGAATTCCCATCCCTGCCCCACGGCGGACGACGTGGATGTCGCCATCCAGCTGCGCCAGCACGGCAAGGGGGACGTGGGGTAACTGCCAGCGCGCGTGGACGAGATCACCCCGAGCGATGCTCAAGCCGGTACACATCTAGGCCCTCGGGCGTCGCCCCGTCAGGGCGGAAGCCGTGGCGCGTGAGAATGCGAACCGAAGCCCCGTTCTCCGGGTCGACCCGCGCGGAAAGCGGAATCGAACCGTATGCATCCCAGACGGCGGGGATCGCCCGGGCCACCATCCGCCCGGCCAGGCCCTTGCCCCAGTGCTCGGGCGCCAACCAGTACCCGATCTCAACAGCCCCGTCATGGCGGGAGGAGACCACCAGGCCGGCGGGCTCGTCGTCGAGCGAGGCGATGAACCAGCGCTTCGCCTCGGGGTGACCCGGTGGAAGGCCGCCCAACGCGGAATCAACCCGTGCGGCGATGAAGTCGCTGTCCCAGGGACGCCCGTCGCCAACGAAACGCGTGACGCGTTCATCCGTGGCGAGACGTGAGAAGAACTCCGTGTCCGTTCGGGTGAACCGGCGCAGGACGATATCAGGGACCGGGGACGGGGTTGTTGGCATAGAACCAGTCTTTCAGATGGTTTCCGGAGTGCCCGAGACAGACACATTGCGCCTTTCCCTCACCATCTACCGGCCCGCGACCATTTCCGGGGGGTTTACTTGCTGGCAACATCCTTCCGGTCCCTGGCGCAGTTGCGCTCGCCGACGGGCGCGGGCCTAGTTGGCGATCGCGTGCCTGGCCGGGGCCAGCGCCCTGGCCAGCAGGCCAAGCAGTCCGTCGAGCACCAGCGCAAGCCCGGTGACCAGCATGGCGCCGACCAGCACCTGGCCGTAGTCGTAGAGCGCGAGCCCGTCGAAGATGTAGCGGCCCAGCCCGCCCAGGTTCACGTAGGCGGCGATCGTGGCGGTGGCCACGACCTGCAGGATCGCCCCGCGCATCCCGCCGAGGATCAGCGGCAGGGCAAGGGGAAGTTCCACCTGCAAGATGATCCGAGAGTCCTTCATGCCAATGGCCCGGGCGGCATCCACCACCGCGGGTTCGACGTTGGCCACTCCCGCGTACACCCCGGCCAGGATCGGAGGGATCGCGATGAGCACCAGCGCGGCCAGCGGCGGGAGCAACCCGATGCCCATCAGGAGCACCAGCAGCGTCATGATGCCCAGCGAGGGCAATGCCCGAAGCACGTTGGAGGCCGACACCAGGAACACCCTGCCGGTGCCCGTGTGTCCGATGAACACGCCGATGGGGAATGCGATCACGCCGGCTGCCAGCACCGCCAGGAACGAATACCAGAGGTGTTCCCCCAGCCGGGCGGGGATCCCCGCGGACCCGGTCCAGTTGGCTGCGTCGGCAAAGTAGGCGAGCATCTCGTTGATCATTTGCGGTCCTCCCGGCTTGCCGAGTGCTGCGTTGGCAGGGTCGCGAGTTTTGCGCGCCCGCTGCCGGGGCGCCGCCTGCCAGTCGATTCCGTGGGGGCGGCCCCGTGGTGCAGCCACGGAGTCAGCAGCCTGGCGGCACCGGCGATGATCCGGTCAAGGACCAGGGCGAGTACCAGGATCACGATGATGCCGGCCAGGATCTGGTCGGGGTAGTTGCGCTGGTAGCCGGCCACAAAGAGCTGGCCCAGCCCGCCGACGCCGATCACGGCGCCCACGGACACCAGCGACACATTGGTCACCGCCGCAACCCGGGTGCCGGCTGCCAGCGGGGCCACGGCCAGGGGCAGGTCCACGAACACCCTGCGCCGGGCCCGGGAGTAGCCCATCGCCTCGGCGGCGTTCAGGACCTCGGGGGCCACTGCATCCAGCGCATCAAAGACGGTGCGCACCAGCAGTGATGTCGAGTACAGGCTCAGCGCAATGACCACGTTCAGTGGATCAAGGATCTGCGTGCCGATGATCGATGGAATCACCACGAACAGTGCCAGCGAGGGGATGGTGAAGATCGCGCTGGCCACCGCGGTGATCACCGCCCGGGCGCGCGGCCGGTTGCCGAAGACCAATCCGAGCACCAGCGCCAGCACCACGCCCACCACGGTGGGGACGATGCTGAGGTACAGGTGTTCGAGTGTCAGGGCCCAGGCCTTCCCGGGGTTCTCCAGCAGCCACTTCATGCCGGGTCCCGCACGCCGTGGCGCAGGTAGGGTGCCAGGTCGTCGATGGTGACGCAGGCGCTCGGGACGGAGTCACCGTTCATCAGCAGGGCCGCCGAGACCGGGGAGGCCAACACGGCATCAAGTGCCGAGCGGACCGTGTCCCCGCGACGCACCACGGACCCGGCCGCGAACTCCACGCCGGAGGGGTCAAGCCATACCGCCCTGCGCTCGGTGGGGTCCAGCCGAAGCTTCCATCCCGGTGCGAGCGCGCCCAGCTCGATCAGGCCGTCGGTGCCGGGGGCCGGAAGTGCCGTGGCCCGAACGTCCTCAAGCGTGGCGAAGGAGAGCTGGCGGAAGCCGCGGTCCTTGGACACCATGGCGGCGACGAAGTCGGTTGCAGGCCGGGTGAGGATGTCCAGCGGGGACGCGTATTGGTGCAGCACCCCGCCGGGGGCCAGCACGGCGATCCGGTCGCCCAGGGTGAGTGCCTCGTCGATGTCGTGGGTGACCATCACGATGGTCTTCTTGATCTCGGCCTGAAGGTGCTGGACCTCCTGCTGCAGCTCGAGGCGCACGATCGGGTCCACCGCACTGAAGGGTTCGTCCATGAGCAGGATCGGCGGGTCGGCGGCCAGGGCGCGGGCGACGCCAACGCGTTGCTGCTGTCCGCCGGAAAGCTGCGCCGGGTACCGGGCGGCCATCGAGGCGTCCAGCCCCACCCGTTCCATCGCCTCGTACGCCTTGGCGCGTGCCTGCGCCTTGGACAGTCCCAGCAGGCGCTGGACGGTGGCGACGTTGTCCAGCACGGTGCGGTGCGGGAACAGTCCGGCGTTTTGCAGCACGTAGCCGATGCCCAGGCGCAGGGTGACCGCACGGATGTCTGCGACGTCCTGCCCGTCGATGCGGACGTGGCCGCTGCTGGGGGACACCATGCGGTTGATCATGCGCATCGAGGTGGTCTTGCCGCAGCCGCTGGGCCCGACCAGGACCGTGAACGAGCCGGTGGGGATGTGCAGCTCCAGGTCCGTGACGGCCTGGGTGCCGCCGGGATATGACTTTGACACTGATTCGAAGGTGATCATCGCGGTTTCTGGGGTCCTATCGGTGGCGGTGCGGCGCGAAAAGCCGGTCAAGAATGGGTGGCTCCCACCGGCGGGTGAGACCACGCACCCCCGAATCGAACAAGTGTTCTAGTGTTGTCGATCCGGGGGCGGGATCCAGCGCTAGTTGCCCAGCAGCCCCTGCTCGGTGAGCCAGGTGATCGCGGCCTGCTTCGGTTCCACCTTGGCGCTGCCGGAGACCTGCTCGTTGAGCTTGATCAGCTCCTCCGTGCTCAACTTCGCGGAAATCGCATCCAGCGTCTGAACGGCCTTTGCATCAAGCTTGTCCGCGGCGGCAACCGGAACCACCTGCTGCGCCGGGAAGTTGTTCTTGGGGTCCTCCAGCACGACCAGGTCGTTGGCGGGGATCGCGGTGCTCGTGGTGAAGATGTTCGCGGCGGTGACCTTGCCATCGAGCAACGCGTCCACGGTCGCGGGGCCGCCGCCATCGGAAATCGGCTCGAACTTCGAGGGCACGAATCCGTAGTTCTTCTCCAACCCCGGCAGGCCCACGGGTCGTTTGTTGAATTCAGGGGGGCCGGCCATGACCACCTTGTCGTTGTGTGCCGCGAGGTCCTCGATGGACTTCAGCGACCACTTCTCGGCGGTGGCACGGGTGACCACCACCGCGTCCTTGTCCTCGGCCGCAGCCGGGGTGAGCATGGTCAGCTTCTTGGCCTCCAGGACCGCAGGCAATGCCGAGAGTATTGATTCGGGCGAGCTGACATCGGCCTTCTCGTCCAGTGCCAGCAGCAGGTTGCCGGTGTAGTCGGGGATCAAATCGATGGAGCCGTCCGCCAGCGCCGGGATGTAGGCCTCGCGGGTGCCGATGCGGAACTTCGTCTCAACCGTGTACCCCTTGTCCTTCAATGCCTCGGCGTAGAGGTTGCCGATGATCTCGGATTCGGTGAAATCCGCCGAGGACACGGTCAGGGTTTCGCCGGCGCCAGTCGAATTGCCCGGCGCCGGGGCCGTCGTGGGATTGGAGCATCCGCTGAGAATCAGTGAACCGGCCACCACGGAGAGGGCGGCGATAAGAGGAAGCTTCGTTCGTTTCATGTGTCAGGCCTAGTTTCGTGTCAGGTGGTTCTACCGGCGAATCCGTCCCGGATGCACGTGGCCGTCGGTAGGCGGGCTAAATCCATCGTTGCCTATGTGCAGTCCCGCAAGCAACATCCATAGGCGTCCGACGTGCGGCGTTGCTGCCGCGGAACCCTCGCCCCGCGCGTAGGCCGACCGTTCCACCGAAATCCTGCCCACTTGCCCACACAGCGGGAACCGCTCCGCCTACGCTTGCGGCGTGTGTCCCCAGACCGCGCAACCGCACCCCCTATGCTCCTTCAGCAAAAGGCACCATGAAGGCAGCACAGCGACACTCCCTCCCGGTACCCACGCCCGTATGAACGGGGATAGGCAGCGGAATTGCCGGGAGCGGAGCACCGAACCAGCCGGAAGCCAGGCAGACATGAGCAACACGCACCCCGAGGTGCTGGCACGAGCCGGCCTCACCCACATCATCGAACCCAACGACCAAACCGGAGCCGCCCTGGTGCAGGTCTCCGGGGCCGTAGAGGCCTACCGCCTCATCCGCGAACACGCCGGACCCGCCCCCGCACACGAACAGCAACAGGTCGCCGAACTGCTCGACGCCCACGGGGCCAGCCGCGCGAGCCTGCGCCTGGATGCCGGGCTCGAGCGCTGGCGCCCCCGGGGAGCGCTCGCCGACCCCGAGACTGACCTCAAGCTCATGGCAACCCTCGGGGGAGGGATCATCCACCCGGGAGACGAGAACTGGCCGCAGGGCTTCGACGCCCTCGGACTGGCAGCACCCCTCGCCCTCTGGTACCGCGGCACCGGCAACCGAAGCATCCTGCGCGACCCGGCCGGCCTGGCCGCCATCGTCGGATCACGCGACGCCACCGAATACGGGCGCACCATTACCGCCGAACTGGTCCACGGCCTCCGGGCACGCGGGATCTGCATCGTCTCCGGGGGAGCCTACGGCATCGACGCCCAGGCCCACCAGGCAGCGCTCGCCGAAGACCCGCCCACCAAGGCCCTCCCGGGCGAACCCCCGTGGCCGGCCACGATCGCCGTCATGGCGGGGGGACTGAACCGCTTCTATCCGGTCGGCAACGACGACCTGCTCAAGGCTGTCCACCGCCAGGGACTGCTCATTGCGGAGGTGGCCCCCGGGGCCACGCCCACCCGGTGGCGCTTCCTGCAACGCAACAGGTTGATCGCCGCCCTGTGTGCGGCAACGATCGTCGCCGAGGCGCGCTGGCGCTCCGGGGCGCTCAGCACCGCACGCCACGCGGCGGAAATAGGCCGCGAAGTGGGAGCCATCCCGGGGTCCGTTTTCTCCGCCAACTCCGCCGGCTGCCACCGGCTCATCCGAGAGGGCGCGGCAACCCTCATCACCGACGCCGCCGAGGCACTGGAACTACTCAAGCTCCCCGAACCCGCATCCGTCGCCCCGCAAGGCCAGCAAGCCGCCCAGGGTGAGAACGAGAAGGAGGACCAGCGGGACTACGACGGACTGCCCATCCAGGACCTGCTGCTCCTGGACGCCCTGCCCGTACGATCCCCACGCACCGCGGACCAACTCGCCGTGCTCGCGGGACTTGGCATGGGATCGATCCTCGGCGGACTCTCGCGCCTTGCCGCCCGCGGACTGGCCGAGCGCACGGGCATTGGATGGATACGCCGCTTCCCCAACGGCAGGGAACCGCAACGCGGAGCCCCCAACGCACACTGAAACACGCCAGAGAGGCAACAATCGGCGTGGCACCATTGCCCCAGCCCCTACAGGGGAGACAGTAGAGACGTGCCAGCGCCAATCGACCAAAGAACCGAAGCCCCGCCCTTGCCCGGCGAGCTCCAAAAAGCCCACGACGGCTTCATGCGATACATGGCCCTGGAACGCGAACGCAGCGAACACACCCTGCGCGCCTACGGCAGCGACATCAGCAACCTCTACGCCTACGCCATCCCGCGCGGCGCCACCACCCTGGCCGGACTCGACCTCACCCTCCTGCGCGCCTGGCTTATGACCCTGCAGGAGACGGGGCTGGCCCGCGCCACCCTGGCACGCCGCTCCGCCACCATCCGCAGCTTCCTCACCTGGGCAGTACGCGAAAACCTCATCGCCACCAACCCCGCCATCAGGCTGAAGTCACCCAAGCGCGAACAACGCCTCCCTCACATCCTGCAAAACAACCAAATCGAACGCATCTTCCAACCCCTGCCCGAACCTCCGGTCACACCGGATGCCAAGACCCCCGAGCCCACCCGCGAACAGCTCGCGCTCGCCGACCGCGACAGGCTCATCCTGGAATTGCTCTACGCCACGGCCATCCGCGTGGGGGAGCTGGTGTCGCTGGACATCAACGACATCGACATGGACCGGCGCACCCTGAGGGTGATCGGCAAGGGCAACAAGGAACGCACCGTCCCATTCGGGCAGCCTGCCCTGAACGCGGTCGATGACTGGCTGCGCCGCGCCCGGCCGGTGTTACGGAAAGATGACTCCGGACGCGCCTTGCTCCTGGGGCGCCGCGGGAGACGACTCGACGCCCGACAGGCCCGCCAGGTGGTCTCCGACGCCCTGGCGGCACTCGGGGACACCGCGGCCCGGGGGCCGCACGCACTGCGCCACAGTGCCGCCACCCACCTGCTGGACCGCGGGGCCGACTTGCGCGCCGTGCAGGAGATCCTGGGGCATTCCTCGCTGGCCACCACTCAGCTGTACACCCATGTCTCGGTCGAACGCCTCAAGGACAGCTACCAAAAGGCCCATCCGCGTGCATAATCCGAGGTCATGGTCGAAAGTCACTGGCCGAAAGCCGTATAATCGTGCACAATACTAAACAGGACCTACTGGACTTCGAATCAGGGTTGTTGACGTTGGGGAAGACGTTCCAACAGCACATCGGAGGAAAGCATGTCTGACGCACTGACCAGGGGCGTACTTTTCGTACACTCAGCCCCTTCAGCGCTGTGCCCGCACATCGAGTGGGCGATCGGTTCCGTTGTCGACCAGCGGACTGATCTGCACTGGACCGAGCAGAGCGCCGCCCCGGGCATGTCCCGGTCGGAAGTGAACTGGACCGGCAAGCCCGGCACCGGCGCACTTTTGGCGTCCGCTCTTCGCGGCTGGGCGCACCTGCGCTACGAGGTCACCGAGGAAGCCAGTCCCGGCGTCGACTCGAGCCGTTGGTCCCACACCCCCGAGCTCGGGATCTTCCACGCCACCACGGATGCCGCCGGCAACATCATGGTCAGCGAGGAACGCATCCGCTGGGCCTACGAAAAGGGCGCCGGCGATCCAGCCATCGTGTACCAGGAACTCTCCATTGCCCTGGGTGAGGCCTGGGACGAGGAACTCGAACCCTTCCGCTATGCCGCCGAGGGAGCACCCGTGCGCTGGCTGCACCAGGTCATCTGACCGTACTCACCGCTCTCAACACTTCCGGCGCAATCAACAGCAGCCCCGTGCCGGCCGGTCCATTGACCACTCCTTCCGGTCGATGAACCAACCGGTCCACTCCTCGACCCGCCGAGAAATCAACTCGTAGGGTTGTCGACCCGATTGCGCACCGTCAAAGGTGCATCGATACAGACTTAACGACAAAGCGCCGGGGCCCGAAGTTTTCACTTCGGGCCCCGGTGCTTTGGTGCTGCAGGCCGAAGCCTGCGGGCACATTAGACGCTGCGGATGGCCACCACGGCGTTGTGTCCGCCGAAGCCAAACGAGTTGTTCAGGACCACGATGGAACCCTCGGGCAATTCTCGCGGAGTGCCGACAACGACATCCAACGGGATTTCCGGATCCTGGTTTTCCAGGTTGATGGTCACCGGTGCCTTACGGTGGTAGACCGCCAGGACCGAGAGAACCGATTCAACGGCGCCCGAGGCACCCAGCAGGTGGCCCATCTGCGACTTGGTGGCGGAAACGCACACGTTGTCCAGATGGCTTCCCAGGGCTGCGCGCAGGGCCGTGTACTCCGGCTTGTCGCCCACCGGGGTCGAGGTGGCGTGTGCGTTGACGTGGACAACGTCCTCGGGCTGGATGCGGCCGTCAAACATCGCTGCCTTCAGGGCGCGGGTGGCGCCCAGGCCCTCCGGGTCCGGTGCCGTGATGTGGTACGCGTCGGCGGTCACCGACGTGCCGGCAAGCTCGGCGTAGATGGTGGCACCGCGGGCAATGGCGTGCTCCTCCGCCTCGAGGACCAGGGCTCCTGCGCCTTCGCCCATGACGAAGCCGTCTCGACTGATGTCGTACGGGCGCGATGCGTGCTCCGGGTCGTCATTGCGCTTGGACAGCGCCTGCATGGCGGCGAACGAGGCCATCGGCATCGGGTGGATTGCGGCTTCCGCGCCGCCGCACACAACCACGTCCGCCTTGCCCGAACGAATCAGCTCAAGTCCAATGTGCATGGCCTCGGTGCCCGAGGCACAGGCCGACACGGGGGTGTGCGCGCCGGCACGCGCGCCCAGGTCAAGGGAGACAGCAGCGGCCGGGCCATTTGGCATCAGCATGGGAACTGTCATCGGCAATACGCGGCGAGGACCCTTTTCCTTCAGGGTGTCCCAGGCGTCAAGCAGGGTCCACACGCCACCGATGCCGGTGGCGAAGGCGACAGCCAGGCGATCGTGGTCGACGGTTTCAATCCCGGAGTCCCTCCAGGCTTCGCGCGCGGCAACCACGGCGAACTGGGTGGAGGGGTCCATGCGCTTCATTTCAACGCGGGAGAGCACCTCGGAGGCCGGGTTGGAGGCCTTGGCGGCAAACGTCACCGGAAGGTTGTAGGTTTCAACCCACTCATCGGTCAGCGTGTGGGCGCCCGAAACACCCTTGAGGGCATTGGCCCACAGGGTCGGGACGTCCCCGCCGATGGGGGTGGTGGCACCAAGGCCGGTGATAACAACTTTGCGAGCCATGTTGAAACTCTCTACTGGTTGGGGCGAAACGACTAGCGAAGCTAGCGCGCGATCCAAGCGTCGGGCCGTGGCCAAATGGACGGTATCCGGATTGAATCGAAAATCTGGGGATCGGTTACGAAACCGGCAAAGCGGGTTGGCTGGCGAGTGGTTGCCAACCGGAAAACATGAAGGTGGAAGCGATGCTCCCCTTGAAACGCGAACCCGTGAGGGAACCTGTTTCAAGGGGATGCATCATTACCAGGCTTAGACCTGCGCGCCGGCGATGAAGTTCACTGCATCTGCAACGGTCTTAAGGTTCTTGACCTCTTCGTCCGGGATCTTCACGTCGAACTTTTCTTCGGCGTTGACGACAATGGTCATCATCGAGATGGAGTCGATGTCCAGGTCCTCGGTGAAGGACTTGTCCATTTCAACTGCTTCGGTCTCCAGACCGGTCTCTTCGTTGACGATCTCGGCCAAGCCGGCCAGAATCTCTTCGTTGCTAGCCATGATGGCTCCTTTTCTGTGTTTGCCGGTAACAAGCCCGACGACTATGCAGACCACAGGTGTGCGGTCCGAATGATGGGTTGTATCCCTGGGAGTAAAGCCTAGGGCAGGACAACGACCTGTGCGCCAAAGACAAGCCCGGCGCCAAACCCGATTTGCAGCGCGAGGCCGCCGGAAAGCTCGGGGTTTTCCTTGAGCATCCGGTCCATGGCCATCGGGATCGAGGCCGCGGAGGTGTTTCCGGCGTAGGCGATGTCGCGTGCGACAACCACGGTTTCCGGAAGCTTCAGCTGCTTGACCATCTCGTCGATGATGCGCATGTTGGCCTGGTGCGGAATGAAGGCGACGAGGTCCTCGGCGGTGATGCCGGCCTTCTCCAGGGCGAGCTTGGCCATCTTGGCCATTTCCCAGACGGCCCAGCGGAACACGGTCTGGCCGTCCTGGCGCAGGGTCGGCCACAGCTGTGCCTCGGTGGCTGCCATCAGGGAGGCGCCTTCGGGAGAGGACTCGGCCTGCAGGACAGCATCGCGCAGGTCCAGCTGCGAGTGCGTCATGCTGATGGCGCCCCACTTCGAGCCGTCAGAACCCCAGACCGAGGGGGAGATGCCAGGGATGTCGCTCGGGCCGATGACAACGGCGCCGGCGCCGTCGCCCAGCAGGAAGGAGATCGTGCGCTCGTGGTTGTCGATGTAGTCCGAGAGCTTCTCGGCACCGATGACCAGCACGTACTCGGCCATGCCCGAGCGAACCAGGGCGTCGCCCTGGGCCACGCCGTAGCAGTAGCCCGCGCAGGCCGCGGAGATGTCAAAGGCAGGAGCCGGGGTGGCGCCAATGCGGTCGGCCAAGGCGGCGGCTGCCGACGGCGTTGCGTGCGGGAAGGTCACCGTCGAGACGATGACGGCGCCGAGCTGGCTGGCCTCAATGCCTGCGGACTTCAGGGCTTCGCGTGCAGCTCCCTCGGCCATGTCCAGCAGCGAGGTCTCTGCCCCGGCGCGGGCACGGGTCACGATGCCGGTGCGCTGCTGGATCCACTCGTCCGAGGAGTCGATCCACTGGCACACGTCGTCGTTGGTGACGATGACGTCGGGACGGAAGGAACCCACGCCGTGGATGCGGCTGAATTCGCGCGCGGTGGTTTGGTTCATCACTGCAGTCATGATTCGGGAACTTCCTATGCTTGGGTGTGTTCGAGTACGAAGGCGCGTGCCGCTTCGAGGTCTTCGGGGGACTTCAACGCCAAGGTCGGGATGCCCTTCAGGCCGCGACGGGCCAGACCCACCAGCGTTCCTGCCGGTGGAAGCTCGATGATTCCGGTGACCCCTTGCGCGGCAAGCTGCTCCATGCACAGGTCCCAGCGGACCGGGCGCGAGACCTGGGCGACCAGCGAGGCAAGGTTTGCTTCGCCGCCGGCCACGGCCTGGCCGTCGTAGTTGGACAGCAGCGTGGTGGCCGGGTCCTTGGCCTCCAGCGTTGCGGAAAGATCCTGGAGCACCTGCACAGCCGGGGCCATGTGGTGCGTGTGGAAGGCGCCTGCAACCTTGAGCGGAATCACCCGTGCCTTGGCCGGGGGATTGGCGGCAAGGCCCTCGATTTGCTCCAGCGTGCCGGCGGCAACGATCTGTCCGCCGCCGTTTGCGTTGGCCGGGGTCAGCCCGGCGGCGCGGATTGAGGCGTTGACTTCTTCGGCGTCTCCGCCCAGGACCGCGGCCATGCCGGTCGGGGTGGCGGCCGCCGCCAGAGCCATGGCGTTTGCGCGCTCACGCACGAAAACCATCGCGTCCTGCTCGGACAGTGCACCTGCCAGCGCGGTGGCGGTGATTTCGCCGACGGAGTGTCCGGCCAGGACCGCGTTCGCCGGGAGCGTGTCCCCGAAGAGGGCTCGCGCGGCAATGAGTCCGGCGGCCACGATCAGCGGCTGGGCCACCGCAGTGTCCTTGATGGTTTCTTCATCCGACACCGTCCCATGGGCGGTCAGGTCGCGCTCCGTAATGGCGGAAAGTTCTGCCAGGTGTTCGGAAACACCGGGGACCTCAAGCCATGGAGAAAGGAATCCGGGGGTCTGGGAGCCCTGTCCAGGGCACACGATTGCTAGCACTATTCCAGCTTTCCAAAGAAGTCGGTCGCGGCGGCTGATTTCACCCACCGACTTGACGGCATGGTTTTGTATGAATCCTACAAGGAGTTCGGAGCCTTCCGCGGCAACGAGGACCGCGTTTCGGGCAAGTTTTCCGTTGTTTCGGCGTCCAGTCGACCCACAACCAACGCGGTTTGCAGCACGAACGCTTCGCGCGGAACCAGGGGATCCCAGCCCGTCACATCGCAGACCCTTTTAAGTCTATAGCGCACTGTGTTGGCATGGACGAACAGCTCCCGGGCCGTCCCCTCCAGCGAGTGTCCCAGCGACAGGTAGCTCGAAAGTGTCTCGATCAGCCCGTTTCCGGCCTTGATCAGCGGGTTGTAGATCCCTGCCACCAGCGCCTCGCGGGCCTCGGAGTCGTTGTTCATGACGCGTTCCGGCCACAGGTCATCGGCATCCACGGGACGCGGCGCCAACGGCCAGGCCCTGGCCGCGGCGATGGCGGCGAAGGCGGCCTTGGCGCTGGCGGAGGCCTCCTTGAGTGTGGGGGCCAACGGGCTGTAGACCACCGGGCCGTCGCCGAAGAACGTCGCGAGCCGGTCCAGACCGGCCCTGTCTGCTTCCACGCCGCCGAGCATCAGGATGGCCCGTTCACCGTGGACGCCGACCAGCGAGTCGCGGGCATAGCGGGCGGCGGCACGCCGGAGTTCGCTGACGAATCCGACCTGCGAGGATGCAGGCGTGGCACCGATCATCACCAGGATGTTTTCGTGCGATTTCCAGCCCACGGCGGCAAGCCTGGAGCGGAGCGAATCCTGGGACTCGCCGCGCATCACGGCATCCACCACCAGTGCCTCGAGCCGCGAATCCCAGGCGCCACGGGTCTCCGCCGCACGGGCGTACACGTCGGCCGCAGCGAAGGCGACCTCCCGCGAGTAGCGCAGGACCGCCTCGCGCAATTGCGTGTGTTCGGATTCCGGGGCAATGTCCGGGACCTGGGATTCGACCACCTCAACGATGGTGCGGATCAGTTGGAGGGCCTTTTGCAGGCTGATGGATCGTGTCAGTTCGGTGGGTGCCGCGCCGAAGACGTCGTTGAGCACCCACTGGGGGGAGGTGGTGGGCCGTTCGTACCAGGAGACGAAGGAAGCGATGCCCTTTTGGGCCACCAGGCCAAGCGCCGCACGTTCCTCGGGGCGCAGCCCGCGATACCAGGGAAGGGACTGGTCCAGGTGCTTCAAGGCCACGGTGGAAAGCACGCCCAGGTGCTGCTTGAGCCGTTTGAGGGTTTCCGGGCTGGCCTTGGCTTGCCGGAAGGGCCGGATCCGCTGTGCAGGATTCGACGTTTGCTCATCACTCATAGAACGAGCATACGCATCATCGCGCCGGTGAACTATTTTGTAGAGTTCACACAACGAAGGACGGTGCACCCGCCATGCCGATGCCCCGTGAGCAAGGGCACGGCCGGCAATTTGGACGGGCACAATTCTCGATGCACACGAAAACAACGGTGGCGCGGATTCCCGTACTGGGGAATCCGCGCCACCGCTGCTACTCAGTGGTTATCCGTGGCTAGGCGTCGCCGCCCGCGTTGCCGCTGGTGCCTGCGGTAACGTCGTCCAGCTTGTACTTGGCAAAGGCGGCGGCCGGTACCGAGGCGTCGACCTCTCCGCGCTTGGCCAGCATCTGCAGCGTGCGAACTACCACCGAGTGCGCGTCGATCTTGTAGAAGCGACGAGCGGCGGCGCGGGTGTCGGAGAAACCGAATCCGTCGGCGCCCAGGGTGGCGAATTCATTGGGTACGAACTGGCGGATCTGGTCCGGCACGGCCTTCATGTAGTCGGTCACCGCAACGATCGGGCCGGTGGCCCCTGCCAGCTGCTGAGCCACGAAGGGCACACGCGGTTCGGCGGTCGGGTCGAGGAACGACTGCTCCTCGCACTCCAGGCCGTCGCGACGCAGCTCGTTCCAGGAAGTCACGGACCAAACGTCGGCCGACACTCCCCATTCCTCGGCAAGGATGCGCTGGGCATCGATGGTCCACGGCACCGCCACGCCGGAGGCGAGCAGCTGGGCCCGCGGTCCGTCGACGGTGGCAGGGGAGACCTGGTAGATGCCGCCGAGCACGCCGGCAACGTCGAGGTTCTCCGGCTCCTTGGGCTGCTGGTAGGGCTCGTTGTAGATCGTGATGTAGTACATCACGTTCGGATCCTCATGCTTGCCGCCGTACATGCGCTCCAGGCCGGCCTTCATGATGTGGCCGATCTCATACCCATAGGCCGGGTCATAGGTGACGACAGCCGGGTTGGTGGAGGCGAGGATCGGGGAGTGGCCATCAGCGTGCTGCAGGCCCTCACCGGTCAGCGTGGTGCGACCTGCGGTGGCGCCCATGATGAACCCGCGGGTCATCTGGTCGCCGGCTGCCCAGAAGGCATCGCCGGTGCGCTGGAAGCCGAACATCGAGTAGAACACGTAGATCGGGATCAGCGGTTCGTCGTGCGTGGCGTAGGCGGTGCCCGCGGCCGTGAACGCCGCAACGGCGCCGGCCTCGTTGATGCCCGGGTGGATCAGCTGTCCGAGCGGGGATTCCTTGTAGGCCAGGACCAGTTCGCGGTCCACCGACAGGTAGTTCTGTCCGTCCGGGTTGTAGATCTTCGCGGTCGGGAAGAACGAGTCCATGCCGAAGGTGCGGGACTCATCGGGAACGATCGGCACAACGCGCTTGCCGAAGTCCTTGTCGCGCATCAGGTCCTTGAGCAGACGGACGAAGGCCATGGTGGTGGCTGCCTGCTGCTTGCCCGAGCCGCGGGCGGCGACCTCATAGGCCTTGTCCTCCGGCAGGTGGATTTCCTTGGACTTGGTCCGGCGCGAAGGCACCGCACCGCCCAGGGCCTCGCGGCGTTCCATCATGTACTTGTACTCGGCCGAGTCCTGCTCCGGACGGTAGTACGGGGGCAGATACGGGTCGGCTTCTAGCTGCTCGTCCGTGATGGGGATGCGCAGGTGGTCGCGGAAGGCCTTGAGGTCCCCGAGCGTCATCTTCTTCATCTGGTGCGTGGCGTTGCGCGCCTCGAAGTGCGGGCCCAGGCCGTAGCCCTTGACGGTCTTGGTCAGGATGACCGTCGGCTTGCCCTTGAACTCGGTGGCCGCCTTGTAGGCCGCGTAGACCTTGTGGTAATCGTGGCCGCCGCGCTTCAGGTTCCAGATTTCCTCGTCGGTCAAATCCGCAACCATTTCCTTGGTCTGCGGGGACTTTCCGAAGAAGTGCTCGCGGACGAAGGCGCCGTTTTCGGCCTTGTAGGTCTGGTAGTCGCCGTCCGGGGTCTGGTTCATGATGTCGACCAGCGAGTTGTCGGTGTCGGCATCGAGCAGGGCATCCCACTCGCGGCCCCAGACGACCTTGATGACGTTCCAGCCCGCGCCGCGGAAGAATGCCTCAAGTTCCTGCATGATCTTGCCGTTGCCGCGCACCGGTCCGTCGAGGCGCTGCAGGTTGCAGTTGACCACGAAGGTGAGGTTGTCGAGCTTCTCGTTGGCTGCAAGCTGCAACAGGCCGCGCGATTCCGGCTCGTCCATTTCGCCGTCGCCCAGGAACGCCCAGACGTGCTGGTCGGAGGTGTCCTTGATGCCGCGGTTTTGCAGGTAGCGGTTGGACTGCGCCTGGTAGATCGCGTTCATCGGGCCAATGCCCATGGACACGGTCGGGAATTCCCAGAAGTCCGGCAGGGAGCGAGGGTGCGGGTAGGACGGCAGTGCATGTCCCTCGCGGGACTTCTCCTGACGGAAGCCGTCCATGTCCTCTTCGCTCAAGCGGCCTTCGAGGAAGGCGCGAGCGTACATGCCGGGGGAGGCATGGCCCTGGAAGAAGACCTGGTCTCCTCCGCCCGGGTGGGTCTTGCCGCGGAAGAAGTGGTTGAAGCCCACTTCATACAGGGTCGCCGCGCCGGCGTAGGTGGAAATATGTCCACCGACTCCAACGCCGGGGCGCTGGCCGCGGTGCACCATGACCGCTGCGTTCCAGCGCATGTACGCACGGTAACGACGTTCAACCTGTTCGTCGCCCGGGAATTCTGGTTCCTGATCCACCGGAATGGTGTTCACGTAGTCGGTCGTGGTGACCATGGGGACGCCCACGCTCTTGGCGCCGGCGCGCTGCAGCAGTGAACGAACAATGTACTGGGCACGCTCGGTGCCCTGGGTTTCGACCAGATCATCGAAGGACTCAATCCATTCGGCGGTCTCCTCCGGATCCCGGTCAGGCAACTGGCTAGTCAAGCCGCTGCGGATGTGAGAAATGTGTTCCTCTACAGCCACGTCCATCTTCTCCTCGTTATGGGGTACAGCGGGGACTGCGGAAAGAGCGCTAGATTGCATGCCTCTAATCCGCAGTGGCGGTGCAAGCGCCAAAGTTGTGGCCCGTTCCCCAAGGGTGGTTGGTCGCGGACCGCCGGTTACACTCTAATGCGCATGACGACACAAAACGTATCTGGGCACTACACATGCGACGTTATGGAGTGACACAGTCAATGTGCCGATAGCCGAAAGCAGGTCGAAGTCATCACTATTTCGGCGTGTTGAAGCCTCTGCGCTTGATGGGAGCGCAAAAAGGGTGTTTGGTTGTAACCAGACGCTATACAGCAGCAGGAGGAGTGACGTGAGCGACGCCGCAACGGCAAAGCACGAAGCCGCACAGAAAATGGGCTTCAAGGACGGGGACCTGATCCAGGAACTCGGGTACGACGACGATGTGGACTTTGATCTGCGCGATTCCCTTGAGGACGCCGTAGGTTCAGAACTACTGACAGAGGAAGACCACGAGGTTGTGGACGGAATCGTCTATTGGTGGCGCGCCGACGACGGGGATCTTATTGATGCCCTGGTCGATTCGCTGATCAACCTGGATGAAAAGGGGGTTGTATGGCTCCTGACCCCGAAACCGGGTCGAGATGGCCATGTGTCACCCGCTTCGATCCAGGCGGATGCGCCCACCGCAGGCCTCCACGTCACAAACACTGAAGGTGTTTCGGAGGATTGGTCGGCCACTCGACTTGTTGCGCGCCGCAAGAACTAGCGCGGTGGAATCATCACAACCGGCAGCGGGGAGCACATCCCCGGTGTCTCGGGCCGGTCAAACGGCCCCGGGCTTTGCCCTTCCCAACCAGCACGGTGAACTCATCGAGTCCCGGGCCTTGGGGGAGCAGGCCTACTTCCTGGTTTTCTACCCGTTCGCGTTTTCCGCGGTCTGCGGGTCGGAACTTGAAGAGCTGGAAAAGGTTCGCGAGGAATTTGCCGCCCAAAGCACCCGCATCATGGGTGTTTCGGTGGATCACAAATACGCCCTGCGCACTTACGCGGACCAAGCCCATTTCGGGTTTGATCTTTTGGCCGATTTTTGGCCGCACGGCGCCGTAGCAAAGAGCTATGGCGCATTCAATACCGAGTCCGGCGCGGCAACGCGGCATACGTTCCTCATTCAGCAGGGACGTGTGGTGGATTCGTTTAGTTCACCCATCCATCAGGCGCGCGCCATCGCGCGCTACCGAGAGGCGATGGACCTACTCACCTCATAGTTGTCGAAGAATCTTTGCGTCTATTCGATAGCTCGGGCGGGTACGTTGCCACAGTCTTACTTCTTGTCACGAACACTTCCGGCGGATTTGCAACCAAACGAATTCAGTAGTGCCAAGGGCCTTTAGCTCAGCTGGTAGAGCGTCACGTTTACACCGTGAATGTCATCGGTTCGATCCCGGTAGGGCCCACCAATACGTCACCCACCGTCCAATTGGTTCCAGGTTCCAGGTTCCCAACGAAGGACGAACCTCGGGCCGGCCCATGGAAGAATCGGCCGATTTCCCACTGGCAACCTGGAGAAGCCCGCGGAACTACCCCACGGGTAGATGGAATATTGCCAAGCGCGTCACCAGCACCAACCGCCAAGGAAAACGACGCGGTGGCTGAAGAGCCGTTCTAGATCCAACACGGGAGAACCGACTGCCGCGGCACGTTCCTTCGTACGCCACGGATGCCTGTTTCACCGCACGAACCGTCTGGTCCAACCTGCTTGAGCCCACCCCTGAGCCTTCGGCTGCCCGGCGTGGAGGCCGATGCGGCCGACGCAGCGCCAACGGCGTGGGAAGCCTGAGGCAGGGCATTGGGCCAGGGCGCGAAAGGAAGTGATCCTCGCAACAAATCACGCTATTCTGACGTCAATGTGCCTCCCGTGTTACGCGATCCATTCATGCTCAAGGGTTCCCTGTCCACGGAATGAGACACTCTTCGCGGCCCTTTTCTGGTTTGACCATTGGCAAATAGGGCCTGCCCCCATGAACACGAGGAGTAGCAATGTCACACGCACCCAGCGAAGCGACGATGGCTGAAATCACGAAGCTGATCGGCTTCGACACCACGAGCCGGGACAGCAACCTGCCCTTGATTGACTACGTTGTCGGGCGCCTGGAAGCCCTCGGCATCGAATCGACCCTGGTCCACAATGCCGAAGGCACCAAGGCCAACCTCCTGGCCACCATCCCCGCAGTCGACGGCACCCGCACCGGCGGCATCGTGCTCTCGGGACACACGGACGTCGTTCCGGTCGACGGCCAGGTGTGGAGCAGCGACCCGTTCGTCCCCGAGATCCGGGACGGCAAGCTGTACGCCCGTGGCACCAGCGACATGAAGTCCTTCATCGCCGTGATCATGGCCCAGCTGGAGACGCTCGCCCAAGCCCCGCTGCGTGAACCGATCCACCTTGCTTTCTCCTATGACGAGGAAGTCGGTTGCATTGGCGCCGTCGGCCTGGTCGCGGCCATCGCCGAAGCCGGGCTGAACCCCCGCGGCTGCATCGTGGGGGAACCCACGAGCATGCGCGTGGTCCGAGGCCACAAGTCGGTAAACGTCATCCGCGTCGACTTCCACGGAGTCGCGGCCCACTCGTCCCTGACCACGCAGGGCGTCAACGCCATTTCCGCTGCGGCCGAGTTCACCCGGTTCGTCCACTCCACGGCCCGGGAATTCACGCAGGACGGACCCTTCGACGCGGCGTTCATCGTCCCGCACACCACCACCACGGTCAACAAGATCGAGGGCGGCATCGCCATCAACACGATCCCGGCCGACTGCACCCTCCATTTCGAGTTCCGTTCGATTGCTGCCGATGACCCCGTGGAACTGATCGAGCGCTTCCGCGCCGAGGCCAAGCGCATCGAGTCGGCCATGCAGCAGCAAAACACGGACGCGCACGTCGAATTCGAGGTCCTGGCCAAGACGCCTGGCCTGGACACGCCGGAAGACGCCGAAATTGTTGCCCTGGCCGCCGAGTTGGGCGGCACCGCAAGCCCGGACAAGGCCACCTACGGCACCGAGGCAGGACTGTTCTTCAACGCAGGCATCCCCACGGTGGTCTGCGGCCCCGGCGACATCGCCCAGGCTCACGCCCCGGACGAATTCATCACCCTTGACCAGATCGCCCAGTGCGAACGGTTCATCGAGAAGCTCATCGAGACGCTGCGCGCCTGACCGCACCGCAACACCAGCCACCGACATCAACCAACCCCCAAAGAAGAAAACATGGCCAACACCCAAGTGGTCACCAAGGCGCAGATCTCGGCTGCCAGAAAGGCAGTGGTCAGCAGTTCTATCGGTGCCGCCCTGGAATGGTTCGACATCATCGTCTATGCGACCTTCGCCGTGGTCATCGCAGAGAACTTCTACCCTGAGTCCAATGGGACATTCGGTCTTGTACTCACCTTCGCGACCTTTGCGCTCTCGTACGTGATCAGGCCGCTCGGCGGGGTGATCCTGGGAAGCTATGCCGACCGCAAGGGCCGGAAGAACGCGCTGACATTGACCTTGATGCTGATGATGCTAGGTACGCTCATCATGGCGCTGGCTCCGACCTATGCCCAGGTTGGCGTGTGGGGAGCGGTGATCATCCTCATCTCGCGCTTGATCCAGGGCTTCTCCGCCGGCGGCGAGTTCGGCACGGCAACGGCATTCCTCATTGAAACCGCGCCCAACAAGAAGGCGTTCTACTCCTCGTGGCAGGTTGCCAGCCAGGGCGCATCCATGTTGCTGGCCTCGGCCTTCGGCTACGGGCTGACCCAGTGGCTCTCCAAGGAGGACCTGTACAGCTGGGGGTGGCGCGTGCCGTTCTTCGTCGGCCTGCTGATCGGCCCGGTCGGTCTCTACATCCGCGCCAAGCTCGATGAGACCGAGGAATTCATGCAAAGCGAGAAGGAGCATGCCCCGCTTAAGACCCTGGTGGTCAACCACTACGGCCGGTTGCTGGCGGGGGCGGCGGTCATCGGCGTGGCCACCATTTCGGTTTACATGATCCTGTACATGCCGACCTTTGCCGTGAAGAACCTTGGCATTCCGGCCACTGCCGCGTTCCTCGGCGGCGTGGTTGCCGGCTTGATCGTGTTGGTCGGGGTTCCGTTCGTCGGGCACTTGGCGGACCGGGTCGGTCCGGCCAGGGTGATGACGTATGCCGCCGTCGGTGCCCTGCTGCTGGCCTGGCCACTGTTCAAGCTCATGGTCAGCAACCCGACCGTGCCTGTCATGGTGGTTGTCATTGCACTGCTCGGGGTGATCATGGCCTTCTACTTCGGCCCGCTGCCGGCCTTGCTGTCGTCATTGTTCCCGGCAGCCATCCGTGGAACCGGGCTTGCCGTCACCTACAACGTCGGCGTCACCCTGCTTGGCGGCATCGCTCCACTCGTGCTCACGTGGCTGCTGAGCATCACGGGTTCCCTGAACGCGCCGAGCCTCTATTACATGGCCATCGCGGTCATCTCGCTGGTGGGACTGTATTTCGTGCGTAAGCGCTACTTGCAGGCATAGCCAACGGGCCCGGCCGCCGGAACATCCCTCGGGAACCGTCCGGCGGCCTTCGGCCCAAGCTGGCCTGGAACGGAAAATCTGCTCGACCTTGAGCGGCGATTTGCCAAGTCAGGGAAGTATGTATTAGATTATCTACTTGTTGCAACGCACTCGTTCGGAAATTTTCGGGGAAAGTGGTTGTTTCAGGGGCCTTTAGCTCAGCTGGTAGAGCGTCACGTTTACACCGTGAATGTCATCGGTTCGATCCCGGTAGGGCCCACAAGCAAGATCCCTCGGGGGAATAGACGAAAGTCGATTCCCCCGAGGGATCTTTTCGTTATGCAGAACACCTCGAGCCGGTCAAGAGCACGGATCGGTGGCCAAGGCCGGAACGCCGAAGTGCTTCGTGGCCCCGATCCACGTTGGGGCCACGAAGCACTTGCTATCTCTTCGGGGGAGCGGGCTATCCGCCGGTAATGTCCTTGGCGGCGTCCTTTACATGTTCGCCGGCCTGCTTGGCCTTTGCCGCGGCCTGGTCCTTGATGCCTTGGGCCTGCAACTGTTCGTTATCCGTGGCGTCGCCAAGCTTTTCCTTGGCCTGGCCAGCGACTTCCTGTGCCTTGTTGCTGATCTTGTCTCCGAGTCCCATGGTGGAATTCCCTTCGTTGATCTTGCCTGGACCCTTCCCACGCTAGGAAGCGGACCTTGGAATTGGCTGGGAAGTGCGGGAAAGCGGTCGGAATATCGCCTCCGTGGTCCTCGTTCAGGGCGGCGCATCCGCATGTTGGCGGCGATTTCACCCTGCTGGGACTACCGCCAAAGTTTGTAGGAAAACGGCCGGTTGACACCCGCGGGCACGAGACCTAGTCTGTATAAATCAGATTTATGTTGGGCATCACGTTGTTATGTCGGACATTACTTCCGGATCCACGATGGAGTGACGATGAACAGCCTTGCCAACCCGCCCATGGTCGTTATGGGCGTTTCCGGATGCGGAAAATCAACGGTGGGCAATATGCTGGCCCAGGCGATCGGCTCGACATTTATTGACGGTGACGATCTTCACCCGGTGTCCAACAAGGAGAAGATGGCTGCCGGCCGCCCGCTCGATGACACCGACCGGGAGCCGTGGCTCGCAACCATTGGAGATGCGCTGCACAGTAGTTCCGAAAGCGGCTCCCCTGCGATCATCGCGTGTTCCGCACTCAAGCGCAGCTATCGCGACCTGCTGCGCGCCCACGAGCCGGCCACCGTCTTCATCCACCTGCGCGGCGCAGCCGACCTCATCCAGAATCGGCTCGACGAGCGCAGCCATGAATACATGCCCTCGACCCTGCTCACCTCGCAATTGAACACGCTCGAGGCCATCGAAGCCGACGAATCCGCCATCGAAGTCGATGTCAGCCAGACCCCCGAAGATATTGTGGCCCTCGTGGCCAAGAGTTTGAACGACCGCTAGCATCCGGAACCTCCCGGTTCCATTCCATCACCCGACACCCTTACACCTCCGAAGGACAATGATGACCGAAGAGCTAGTCATGAACTGGACGCTGGGCACACCCGCGCTCCTCTCCATTGCCGTGGGCGCAATCCTGCTGCTGCTTCTGTTCATAATCAAATGGCGCATCCATGCATTCGTCGCACTGGTCGTCATCTCGCTGCTGACCGCCGTGGCCACGGGCATCCCGGTGGCAGCGGTAATCCCCACCCTCACCGGCGGATTCGGCGGCACGCTGGCCTCCGTTGCCCTGCTGGTCGGCCTGGGCGCCATGCTCGGGCGGATGCTCGAGACCAGTGGCGGAGCCGAGGTGCTCACGAATGCGTTGATCAACAAGTTCGGTGAGAAGCGCGCACCGCTGGCCCTGTCCATCGCCTCGCTGCTCTTCGGCTTCCCGATCTTCTTCGACGCCGGCCTGGTTGTCATGCTCCCGATCATCTTCACCGTGGCACGCCGCCTCGGCGGGTCGTTCCTGGGCTACGCCTTCCCTGCTGCCACCGCTTTCTCCGTCATGCACATCTTCGTGCCGCCGCACCCGGGCCCGGTTGCCGCCTCCGGCCTGCTTGAGGCCAACGTCGGACTGGTGCTGCTGCTGGGCCTCGTCGTGGCCCTTCCGACCTGGTTCTTCGCCGGGCACCTCTACGGCAAGTACGTGGGCCGCAAGTTCAACATCGCCATCCCTGACATCTTGGCCGGCACCGAGCAGGAACAGCACGACTTCGCCTCCAAGCCGAAGCTGGGCACCGTCGTAACCCTGTTGCTCCTGCCGCTGGTCCTGATCTTCATGAACACCGGACTGAACACCCTGGCCTCCGCCGGGCTCGTGGACAAGGACGCCCAGTGGGTCCAGATCCTGCGACTGGTCGGCGAAACCCCGGTCGCCCTGCTGATCACCGTGCTGCTGGGCATGTACCTGCTGGGATACAAGCAGAACAAGGACAAGACGCTCATCGAGACCGTCGTTGACTCGGCCCTGGGCCCGGTCTGCTCGATCATCCTGATCACCGGCGCCGGCGGCATGTTCGGTGCCGTGCTGCGCGCCAGCGGCATCGGCGACGCCGTGGCCGACTCCCTCGACACGCTCGGCCTGCCGATCATTGTCGCCGGCTTCATCATCGCCGCCGTGGTGCGCGTCGCCCAGGGTTCGGCCACCGTCGCCCTGACCACCGCCGCCGCCATCGTCCAGCCCGTCGTGGTGGGCAACGCCGATTTGAACCAGATCGAGGTCGTGGCCATCGTGCTGGCACTTGCGGCGGGCTCCGTCTTCGCCGGCCACGTCAACGACTCCGGCTTCTGGCTGGTCAGCCGGTTCTTCGGCATGGACGTCAAAACCACGCTGAAGGTCTGGACCGTGGGGCAGGCCCTGGTCGGCGTCATCGGCTTCGCCCTCGCGTACCTTATCTACGCCGTCGCCGCGGCGTTCTAGTTCCGCACCGCTTCGTAAACCACCAAGAAAAGGAAAGCCCATGGGCAGCAACCTCTTTGACCTCACCGGGCGCATCGCGCTGGTCACCGGATCCTCGCGCGGCATCGGGCGGGAACTTGCCGCCGGCCTCGCCGACGCAGGCGCCACCATCGTGCTGCACGGACGCGATGCCGAGCGCCTGGCGGCAACCACCGCCGAGTTCGAGGCACGCTACGGAGCCGAGCGCATTTTCTCCTACGCCTTCGACGTGACCGACGCGGCCTCGGTGGCGGCAAACATCGCCGCCATCGAGGCCGAGGTCGGCCCGCTGCGCATCCTGGTGAACAATGCAGGGATCCAGCACCGCGTGCCGATGCTGGAGCTGGATGTCGCGGACTGGCAGCGCGTGCTTGACACCAACCTGACCAGCGCATTCCTGGTGGGCCGCGAGGCAGCCCGGGGCATGCTGGCCCGTGGGGAAGGCAAGATCATCAACATCTGCTCCGTGCAGACCGATCTGGCCCGCCCCACCATCTCCGCCTACACCGCGGCCAAGGGCGGGCTGCGCAACCTGACCCGCGCCATGACGGCCGAGTGGGCGTCCGGCGGGCTGCAGATCAACGGCATCGCCCCTGGCTACATCCACACCGAGATGACGCAGAACCTGGTGGACGATCAGAAGTTCAACTCCTGGATCCTGGGCCGCACCCCGGCCGGGCGCTGGGGCACCGTGGCCGACCTGGCCGGACCCGCCGTCTGGCTGGCCTCGGACGGCTCGAACTACGTCAATGGCCAGACGATCTTCATCGACGGAGGCATGACAGTTGTCGTCTAACACCATTGCCACAGCCGTCATCGCCCACGCCGCGGGGGACCTGCGCGTCGAGACCATCCCGGTGGCCGCCCCGGCGGCCGACGAGGCGCAGATCGCCATCGCCTACGGCGGCATCTGTGGCTCGGACCTCCATTACTGGAGCCACGGGGCCGCGGGGGAATCCATCCTCAAGGCACCGATGATCCTGGGCCACGAAATCGTCGGCACGGTCCTGGCCGCGGCGGCGGATGGAACCGGCCCCGCGGAAGGCACCCGCATCGCCGTGCACCCCGCCACCCCCGGCGGAACCGGCGCGCGCTACCCCGAGGAGAGGCCCAACCTGTCCCCGGGCTGCACCTACCTGGGCTCGGCGGCACGCTACCCGCACACCGAGGGCGCGTTTGCCACTTGCGTTAACCTGCCGGCGCGCATGCTGCGCGAGGTGCCCGCCGGGCTTTCGCTGCGCGATGCCGCACTGGCCGAACCCGCGGCGGTGGCCTGGCACGCGGTCTCCCGCGCCGGCGAGGTTGCGGGCAAGCGCGTCATGGTCATCGGCGCCGGACCCATCGGGGCCCTGGCGGTTGCGGTGCTCAGGCGCGCCGGTGCCGCCGAAATCATCGCGGTGGACATGTTCGAGCGTCCGCTGCAAATCGCCACGGCGGCCGGGGCGACCGGCACCCTGAAGGCCGACGACGTGGAGTCGATCGCCGCCATCGAGGCCGACGTGGTCATCGAGGCCAGCGGCAACCACCGCGGCCTGGCCTCGGCCGTCCGCGGCGCGGTGCGCGGCGGACGCATCGTCATGGTCGGCCTGTTGCCTTCGGGCGAGCAGCCGGCCCTGATCTCGCTGGCCATCACCCGGGAGCTTGAGCTGGTCGGATCGTTCCGCTTCAACGACGAGATCGACCACGTTCTCGCCGCGTTGGCCGATGGCTCGCTCGATGTCTCGGCCATCGTCACCCACGAGTTCGGCGTCGACGATGCACTGGAAGCCTTCGCCGTGGCGAAGAACTCCGCGGAATCGGGCAAGGTCCTGCTGAAGTTCTAGCCGCAGGGATCCGTCCGGCAAGAAATCGCGGAACACCTGCAAAATGCCAAGGCGCTGCCCCGGTTCCCGAAAGGGAGACCGGGGCAGCGCCTTCGGTATGTGGGGCCACGTGGTCAATGGCCGCTTCGAAGCGGACCGCCGGGGCCTTGCTACGCCTGCGGCTGCGGGAAGAGCCGCGGCCTGTCGGCCCACACGCCGCAGATTTCCTGGTTGGTGCGGCGCATGATCAGCTCCATGGATTCCCGTGCCCGGTGCGGCTCATGGGCGGAAATCGCATCGGCGACCGCCTGGTGCCAGGCCAGCGCCTCCTCGTGGGGGTGTTCGGGCATCAGCCCGAGTTCGGTGCGGCCGCGCAGCGTCTCGCCGATCGGATTGGCCAGGTTCGCAAACATCTCGTTGCCCGAGGCCGCCAGCACCAGCGCGTGGAAGCGGATGTCCAACTCCAGGAACGCCTCCAGGTCCCCGGAGCGGCCGGCATGGCGCATCCGGGCCGCCAGGTTCAGCAACTCGCCGCAAAATTCGGGCGGCGCATGCTCGGCCGCGAGTTCGGCGGCCATGGGTTCGACGGCAACCCGCAACTCGGTGAGGGAACGCAATTGCGCGCCCTGCCCGTCGCCCGCCAGGCGCCAGCGGATCACCAGCGGGTCAAACGGGTTCCAGTGTTCGGCGGCCAACACCCGGATCCCGACCCGCTTGGTGGAAACCACCAGCCCGGCCGAGGCCAGCACGCGGACGGCCTCGCGGATAACCGAACGTGAGACGCCCAGTTCGCTCTCCAGCTCGGCGGCCAGGATCACTTCGCCGGCGGGTATGGATCCGTCGACGATGCGGCTTCCGACATGGTCGACCGCTTGTTGGTGCAGGCTATTGGGCATGAGCCAATCCTATCGGCAAACAACCACGCAAAGTTCCCAGTGAACACGCAAAAAAGCACGTGTTTCCGGTGCAACTTATGGCAACGAAGCGTGTTCTTCTGGCAATGCACACGCCTGACAAACTAAAGTGGATAGAAGTCACGGAGCCGTGCCCGGCGCTCCTTCGTGCCGGTATATCCCCGGCCCAGCAAAATCGCAACGATGGAGACTTCATGCCTGCACAGATTGGCGTCACCGGCCTAGCCGTCATGGGCGCAAACCTCGCCCGGAACTTCGCCCGCAACGGATACACCGTGGCGCTGCACAACCGCTCGGTCGCCAAGACCGACGCGCTGCTGGCGGCCCACGGCGACGAGGGCGACTTCATCCGCACCGAGACCCTGGCAGAACTGGTCCAGAACCTCGAGACCCCGCGCCGCGTGTTGATCATGGTCAAGGCCGGCGGCCCTGTCGACTCGGTCATCGACTCGCTCGTCCCGCTGCTGGATGAGGGCGACATCATCATCGACGGCGGCAACTCCAACTTCGTTGACACCCGCCGCCGCGAGTCCGCGCTGGCGACCAAGGGCCTGCACTTCGTGGGCGTCGGCGTTTCCGGCGGCGAGGAGGGCGCCCTGCTTGGCCCCTCGATCATGCCCGGCGGTTCCAAGGAGTCCTACGACGCCCTGGGCCCGATGCTGGAAAAGATCTCAGCCAAGGCCATCGACGGCGCCCCGTGCTGCGCCTGGATCTCCACCGACGGTGCCGGCCACTTCGTGAAGATGGTCCACAACGGCATCGAGTACGCCGACATGCAGGTCATCGGCGAGGCTTACGACCTGCTGCGCACCGGCGCCGGAATCGAGCCGGCCGCCCAGGCGCAGATCTTCGAGGAGTGGAACAAGGGCGAGCTCGCCTCCTTCCTCATCGAGATCACCGCCGAGGTGCTGGCCCACACGGACGCGAAGACCGGGGCGCCGCTGGTCGATGTGATCGTCGACTCCGCCGGCCAGAAGGGCACCGGCCGCTGGACCGTGCAGTCAGCCCTGGACCTGGGCTCCCCGACCTCGGCCATCGCCGAGTCCGTGTTTGCCCGCGGCCTGTCCTCGCAGCGCGAGATGCGCGCCATCGGCCAGGAGGTCCTGGTGGGCCACGAGGTCGCCGTGGACCTGGGCGAGAACTTCGTGGAGGACGTGCGCCAGGCGCTCTTCGCCTCCAAGCTGGTCTCCTACGCGCAGGGCCTGGACATGCTGACCAGCGCCGGCAAGGAATACAACTGGGACCTGAAGCTCGACGAGATCGCCTCGCTGTGGCGCGAGGGATGCATCATCCGCGCGGCACTGCTGGCGGATATCACCAAGGCCTACGCCGCGGAGCAGAAGCCTGCAAACCTGCTCTTCGCCCCGGCATTCTCCGAGGCCATCGCAGCCGCGGTTCCGGCCTGGCGCCGCGTGGTATCCACCGCCGTCCAGCTGGGCGTGCCGGTTCCGGTGTTCTCCTCCTCGCTGGCCTACTACGACGGCCTGCGCCGCAAGCGCCTGCCGGCAGCACTGACCCAGGGCCTGCGCGACCTCTTCGGTGCGCACACCTACAACCGCGTCGACACCGAAGGCTCATTCCACACCCAGTGGAGCGGCGACAAGACCGAAATCGAAGCCGAAGACACCCACTAGTCTTCACCTCGCTTCACCCCAGAAGGTGGCGTCCCCGGAAATGCCAACGGCCGGCAGCTCCCAGAATATCCGGGAAGTGCCGGCCGCA
>NZ_JBKKAP010000019.1:0-2688 GCF_046714615.1 Paeniglutamicibacter sp. | reverse complement strand
TGCTAAATAGCGTCTGATGGTACCGGTGTTCTGGCGACCTGGTACCGCACCCACGGCATAGGTGGTACTGGCGTTCCGGCGAGTGGGTACCGTGTCCAGCATTTTTCGTATTGGCCAAGAACCGTTGATGGGTTCTTGGCCAATACCATTTAGGGGGAAGGCTCGGGAATCAGTTGATCAGGAACGGACTGGAACCTATTCCCAAAAATTAGCTGAGCCCCGGGCCTTCTCATGCTTGAGCTTGCGCATGTCTGTGTCTCCCAACACGAGCCACCTGGTGTTGTTCGCCAGCCGATTCACAATCGAATCCCCTGCCACGCGGTCTGGCAACACCTGCACCCAATACGCGGGATCGGTCTGGCTGACAATCACCGTGGGCAACCGGTGTTCCCGGTCGGCCAGGACCCCGAACAGGTCACTGGCAATGTTCTGGTCGATACCAACGGTCAGAAAATCATCAATGATCAGCAGGTCCGCCTCCCGCAACTTCTCCAACAGGGCATCGTGGACCTTGCTGTCCCCCCGCGCGATGAGCAGCTTTCTGGCCAGCACGTCCATCCTCATGTAAAACACCGAATGCTCGCTATGGCAGGCAGCAATACCAATCGCGCAGGCGATATAGGTCTTGCCTCCACCAGACGGCGAGATGATCAACAAATTCGTCGGATCCGCCCGCCACTGATGCGTCGCGTAGCGTTTCATCCGCGCCTCGTCGATCTTCCGACCCTGAAGGTAGTGCAACTCGGCAATCGATGCACCGGGTAGGGGAAACTGGGCTTGCTTGATGAGCTTGTCGATCTTGTTCGACCGGCGAGCATCCAGGGAATGGTTCACCGCCTGCATAAACACTTCCTCCGGCAACAGCTTGTCATTGGCTTCGTCGTTGACCAGTTCAAGGAACTTCTCGGCAAACACCGTGAGCCGAAGTTCCTTGATCTTCTGATGATCTTCACCGTTAAGCATCGGTGCCACCCCACCCCTTGTAGTGCTCTGCATCGCGAACAAACACTCCGGAAAGGTTCTGGACTTCCTTCAGGTTCTTCACGTTCTGCGCTGCTGGAGCTATCGGAGCATTCTGCTCCTTGGCCGCGGCCAGAGTAGCCATCACCCGCTTGATCGAGGTGTAGGTGGGATACCCGTTGATGTTCAGCATTTCCTGGCAGGCCTCCTCCAACAGGCCCTTCTTCCCGCCGAGTTCCGAGAGGATATTGCGGCACGCCAAAAATGCCTGGGCCTCGACCTTGCTGCGGTCCAGGATCTGGGTGATGACT
The DNA here is from genome assembly GCF_046714615.1 of Paeniglutamicibacter sp. Classification (NCBI taxonomy): domain Bacteria; kingdom Bacillati; phylum Actinomycetota; class Actinomycetes; order Micrococcales; family Micrococcaceae; genus Paeniglutamicibacter; species Paeniglutamicibacter sp. The sequence goes on along the minus strand of NZ_JBKKAP010000019.1, from coordinate 1,417 downwards.
TGCACGGTGGCCGGCCCGAAATTCCGGGCACGGTTCAGGAACCACTCCCTGGACCACAATCCCTGGACCTGCTGGTGATGCTTCGGCGCGTGGGACAACTCCGAGGAATACTGGCCCCGGCGCCCGAGCTTGCGCGGGTGCTCGCAAACCTTGGCTTGCCCGTCAAAGATGCTCACGGTGGTTGCGGTGATCCGGACCGACAGGATCTTCCCGGCCAACTCATACGGCACCGAGTAGTGCTGGTAGTCGCTGGTGACGTGATAGTTCCGTCCGACCTTCAACTGCTTGTATTCCACCGACTCATACGGGAGGTCCGGCAGGGGCTGCAGCAACGCTGCTTCCTCCGCGTCAAAGACTTCCTGCCGCGTGGTCCCGTTGACCCGCCGCAACCGTTCGTTGAGATCCTGCAACCGCTCCTGCACCGCGTCGTTGAGCTCCTCGAACGAGGTCCAGGTCTGGGCGGCGAGATAACCGATGACTCGGCTCTCCACGGCCTGCACCATTCTCTCGACATGCGCCTTGTCACGCGGCTTATTTGATCTCGCCGGCACGATCGCTGTTTGGTAATGCTCGGCGAGTTGACGGTAGGACTTGGTCACCACCAGCTCGTTGTCCGCCCGGGTGCGCTTATGGGTGGCGGTGCGGGCATTGTCGGGAACGATCAGCTGAGGCACCCCACCGATGAACGCCAGCGCGTTCACGTGTGCCTGGTTCCAGGCTTCCTGCTTCATGTTGCTGAACGCCTGGCAGAACACCAACCCGGAGTACGGCAGCGAAGCGACGAAAAAGTAGGCCTTGCCGACTTCCCCGGTCACGGTGTCCACGATCGGCAGGGTGGGGCCGACCCAGTCCACAAACATTGCCTTGCCCGGTTCGTGTTGCAGCGTCGCCACGACGTCGGTGACGGCGGCGAACCGGTTGAACAGTTCGCAGTATTGCGAGTAGCTGTATTTCTTCCGCTCACTGGTCGCGCGCAGGTATTTCACCCAGCCCTGCTGCAACGTGAAGAACCGGTTGTGCTTCATCTCCTCGACGACCTGAGCAAAATGCGGGTCGGCGTAGACCTCGGAAACGGCCTTGCGCCCATCGGGGAAAAGCTGCTCGATGTCCGCCGCTGTCAATGACGCAAAGCGGTCGGCAGTGATGCCGGCGGTGGTGATGGCTTTCTTCACGGCCGAGACATCACGACGTGAACAGCCCACCGACGCGGTGATTTCCTCGTAGGTCCGACGCTTGAAAACCAAGGACATGATGGCTTGATAATCCACCAAGGTGTTTCTCCTCTGATCAGTTCGCCGCACCGTGTTGTGTGGCGACCAGATCAGACGATCACGAAAGGCTCTCGAGCGGTACCGTGTTCCCGGAACGGGAGTACCAACAAGCCGGAACAGGAGTACCTCCTGACGCTATTTAGCAC
>NZ_JBKKAP010000018.1:0-6326 GCF_046714615.1 Paeniglutamicibacter sp. | reverse complement strand
CGTGTTTAAAAATTTGATAAACACCGGCGAACTTCCCCGGTCCGCCAGCACCAACCACAACCCCACCCCCCCAACCACCAGCTTGGGGGGGCGACGTACCAAAAACGGCGCCCCACCTAGCTACACTCACACCCAAAAGGGAGTCCACACATGAGCATCGACATGGCCTTTACCCACCACCCCACGCAGGTCCGCGACGGATCACCATGGGAGCCGCGGCTACAGATTTCGGCGGCGGCCTCCTCCGCAAGCTCCCCCGGCCGCCGCATAGGTGCGCTGCGCGCCCCGGACACCCCGGCACGGGGAAACCACGACACCTTCACCCACCAAGGCACCGCGTACGAACTCATGCGCTTTTACCCCGGTGACGAGCCGGCCCAGGCCCTGCCGCACCACCGGGGGACCGCAGAGATCCCCACGAACAGCGGCAGCGTGATCCTTCCGGTCGAAGTCACCGCCCGCACCACGCACCTGGTGCACGTCATTTGGATCGATGACACCGGGGAACTCATGGGAACCTGGTGCCCCACCGATATGGTGAGAACAGAACACGGACCAAGGAACTAGGAGACCACGATCATGGACGACGAGACGACCCCCGAAGCAGTGCGGGAAGCCGACACCGCCTACGAAGCCCTGCACGCCTTGGCACTCCTGACCAGGACAACCCACCCTGCACCCGACGTGTACCGGATCCTGGGAAACCTCAAAAACTTCGGCAGCTTCCTGCCCCAGATTTCCGAACAGCTCGCCCAAGGACTGGTGAAATCCCTCGAGGAATACGACGTCACCGAATACGAGGGCAAGGACCCCGCTGCCAGCGTCGCTCTGGCCGGGGAACACCTCGCCCGGGCCGCAAAGCTGGCCCAGCAAATGGGCGAGGAACTGGCACTGGCACAGAACGCCATCGCCGGGCAGGGGTACCAAACCGCCGAGGAACGCCGCCACCTGGAAGAACTCCGCCGCGAAAGCAACGGCGGCTAGTCATGGGAACGCTGGGCCCGGACGAATACCAGGAACTACTCAACGCTCACGACGAGCTGGACAACCTTCTGGTTCACCTGACCCGCCACCAAGCGCAGAAGTGTGCCGCCATCCTCACCGCCGGCCAAGAGGGCCACGCCGCCTACGCCGAAGCAACAGTGACCGTCGCCAAGTACCTGCAGTCACTCGCCCTGGACGAACTGCCGGGAATCTCCCGCACCGCCACCGACAGGGACACGCTGTGGCAGATCCTCGACGACTTGCCGTGGCCGGCACCCGGCCCACCGGCAGACCGACCAATCTGAACAGGGCGGTCGACTGATGATCAGGGATTATCAACATTCGGGAATCTTAGATTTGTTTTGAAAAAGCGGACGCGATATCCAGTTGGGTTCTTCTGCACAGATACTTCGTGTCGAAATTTGGTCGGATTCGATCCAAACAGGAATCTTTTCACTATCGATAACCAGCATTTTCCCCGATTGCTCCCCAATTACATAACCGATCGTGGTTTCTTGCTTGGCCTTCATTTCGATGGATTCCAAAGGAGTCCACGGCCTAAAAAGCAGAGGGAACACGACAAGAAACACCGCGAATGCAGGCAGCATGTGCCAAATAAAATGCCCCACGTATTTGAGTTTTGACAGTTTTGGGATTCGTGACCATGCGGCCTTGCGCGAATCACCAATTTGGTACAAAAAGAGGAAGAGCAAAGCTAGAAGCATGCCAGGGGTGAAGGCCCATGAGTACAGGATTGCTAGTGGAGTCCAAACTATCGCCGAACGCCACCGTTCCGAGGATGTTGCGTTCCTAGCCGTTCCGGCCATCATCCAGTTGCCCAAAGGCGGATAGAAAAAGAGTGCGATAGGCAGAGCGGGCGCGAGCAACGTTGTCAAGGAAGCCAAGAGGATTGCGGGGTAATCGATGACGCTGGTAATGGCCAACGCAGTGGCAACATCGGGACCTGAGAAGTAGAAGACACGCAGTGCAGCAACTACTACTAGCAAAAGGGACGCCGCGAGAGGCAAGTGGTCACGGATTGCTTTTGATGAGTTCGAATGTTCGGTCATAGGATTCATCATTTCAGCGACAATGGAGATCCGGTGCGCCACCGCGGCTAATGAAGCAATTAATCGATGTACACCAATTGCGAGGCACCCGATATTTGCATGTCTCTGTGGTGTACTGAAAGAGGGAGCCGCCACGGCAGGTTTCACCGTACCGATAGGTGCCAAAAACCCCGGAATCTCGGGCTAAAAGAATAGATTAGACCCTCATTTGAGGGTAGAATGAAGGTACATCGAAAGGCTGGAGGGCAGAGCAATGGCGATCACCATCTACACCAAACCGGGATGCTTCGGATGCCGCAAGACGGCCGAGAAATTCACCGAAGCCCGCGTGGCTTTCACCGAAGTGGACATTACTCAGAAGCTGGCGGCCTTGGAGTACGTCACCGAAGAACTGGGATACTCTCAAGCCCCCATCGTCGTGGTGGATGACGACTTTCATTGGTCTGGCCTGAACCCAACCAACATTGCCGTGGCCATCAAACTAGCCAAGGAAGAAGTGGCCAGTTGACCGCGAAACCCACCGCCGATGGAACAGTGCAAAAGCGGCTGAACTTCGACGTCCCCGAAGAACTCGCCAACGAGTTCAAGGCCTACGCAGCACTGCAGGGCAAGACCCAACGCGAAATCATCATCGCGTTCATGCAGCGTTGCGTACGTCTCACAGAGATTGAAAAAACAAAGCTGTGAACAAGAAGGATCCGTCTCAATTGCGCCGTGGTCATCAATACGAGATGGACGAAGCAGGCTTATCGAGGTCAATCTTCTCTAATGCGATTATTCCTCGAGCAACCATTTCGAGTTGGCGCGCGCGCTCGACATAAGTGTGTGCTGCGCCCTGTGTGGGTGAAACTTCGCCATGTGCGACCTGATTTCTCAGGGCAAGGAGGTCCTGGGCCGAATCGGAAAATGCCTGACTAACGGCCTCGTTACGTCGTAGCTGTTCGATGATGATTTTGTGGTTACGGGTAGGGCGGCCACGGCCGGCCTTGATGTGGATAAGGTCTTCGAGGGCTTTTGCCAGTGTTTTCCAGGACATTATTATGGCCCCTGTGGGGTTGCGAATAGGATCCGGAGTCCCCTGCTCGGCGATGGGACCGACCTTGTTCTCCGGTGAGTTCGAACGCGTGTGAGTCTCGAGGTCCTCAGGCTGCTCACTAGTTAGCTTTGACTCGAGGACTTCGTCGACTTTCTTTTCCACAGATTCGAGGACTTCGTCGACATTCTCTTCCATAGATTCAAAGGTCTTGGCGAATTGGAATTCACCCCCGAATCCTTTGGCTATCGTCACCCGTCCGATCAGCTTGCGGATCGGCTGTAGTAGCAGTAGAGCAACGGTCAATGCCACAACCGGCCATGATAGAACATTTCCGATGACCGACGCCGCGAACTCTTTCCAATCCATCTGCTCATCATATTCAACGAGGAAAATATTACGGTCTCTTTACAGGGACGACCTATAACTATCGTTAGTGGGGCGTTTTGGATTGCTCTCGCTGTAAGGATGACAAGCCGGTAAATTTTTGGCCGAATACGTCGATCGGAACCTAAACGCGTCTAAACGGGACAGATATCTTTTCTGGTTGAGTCGCTGTGGGATGGACGGACCCCGATCGATTCCGCAGGTATCTGGTAAAGGATCGAGGTGGGAGTCAGAAGTGCCATTAGCGACGGTTGAGAGGAAGCACGCCGTAAAATAGCCCTCTCACAATGTTGCGGCATGATTTTCGCGATACTTCAGTCTGAGATCTCATTTAAGTGATAGGGACGGCCACCAAGACCGACCCTATAAGCGATCGTTTTGGATGCCTCTAATGGCGCCTACGGCTGTTCGGGAATGTCACCAAGGCTGGTAACCATGATGTTCTTCCCCTCGGTGTAACTCGTCCTCAGCCGCAACTCGAATTGATGGGTGATGCTTTTCAGGAAATCGTATGGATTCACGTCGTGCAGAAGGAGTTCTTTGGTGGGGATATGCCCATGCTCCTCTACCAATCGATCAATCACGTTCCCTTCCCCTTCGGGAACTGCCTCCAGATCGACGGCGACAACGCGCAGACCGTGATCACGTTCTCCACCGCCGATATCAATGCCGACGACAAGCCATTTTTCCTCGTCAATCCCCGCCACCTTAAGACCGCTTTCACCGGTCATTTTTTGGTCAAGTTGAGCAGTGCCAACATAGTCCGCATAGGTTACTTTGGCGTCGCGCCAAACATGTGGTTCCAAGAGTGCCTCCTAGTTTGCCCTGTGCGGAGAATTTCGCCCAGGCTCCCAGTATCAGTGATGGGTAAGACACCTTGGTGATGTTCCCGGGGCCTTGCGGCTGTTATGTCCCTACGCCCTGGTTACTTCGACCGTTTAAACCAAAGTTGGCTGCTTGTCGCTGCTCAGTTGCGCGTAGGCATCGAATAAGTAGTACTGGCGCTCCCTCTCATCTCGGCAACGACGCGGGGCGCCGATAGCCTTGTCAACGATCGAGTCCAACGAGTCATGGGCTTTTACCAATTGTGGATTCATGCCCAGCGGAGCGTAATGCTTTTCCAATGACCGTTCCGGGTACAGCTCCCGTGCAGCCAGGATCTTTTCCCCGGCAGCGGCGATAGCTTTGCGTTGTTCCGGTTCAAGGTGTGGAAGCGGGAAATTGTTCCACGTCACGGTGGAGGAAAACGAGGGATCGGACTTCATGCGTCCACCCACCGTTTTCATCCAGGTAACGAACATCGAGGACGAGGCAATGGCGAACACCATTCCGTCCGGGTCTTCGGCACCGTAGATCTTGTTCGAGATGATCGTTCCAGGCTCGAGATGCCCGACCGGCAGATAGCGACGGTTTTCGCTACTGACTTCGGGAATGCCGACAATCGGGTTTTCGGAAACGATGCCAATCTGACGGAACAGGTGTGGGAATCGTGCATAGTCCTTCGTGGATTGTGCCGTGGAATCCAGACGAGCAGCCTCAACACCCTGCAGGCGGCGACGCAACTCTGGCGACTTCGAGGGAGCACTGGGATCCATGTCTTGGAGCCATAGGCACCACCGCTGATGCCCCTGAATCAGTTCCTTGGACCCGATATAGGGACGGACATAGGGAGCCATATGCGGGTCAGCGGCGACGCCTGGATACTGTTCCGGGATGACCACCAGGTGGCCACCATCCGTTGGCATCGAGCCTTTCACTACTTCGGGAAGATCCGGCGATAGAGGCTGGGACCGCTTGCCGATGAGGACGTTTGGCCCGTCAACCAGATACGCGTTGATGGTCTTGACCCCGGGCACGGCCTCGGCTTCGCTCTTGACCGTTTTGTAGTCAAATAGCCGCGGCTTTGCGGTTTTATCCCGAGTGAATCCTATGATCACACAATGGACGGCTGCCTCGCCCGGGGCTTCCGAGTTCCACTTAAAGGTCCTGTGGGCGAACTTGATTCTCCAACGTGCCTCAAAGATTGGCGCGAACAGGCGTTCTGTCTGATCGCCCTGCACAATGCTGTTGGTTGTTACGTAGGCCCATTCACCCCGACGCGTACCCAGCAGCCGCAACGTCAACGCGTGCCAACTGGTGACGAAGTCCAAGCGTGAGAGCTGTTTTCCCGCACCCCAGGCCTGCTGCATAAGCGCTAGCTGCTCCTTGGTTCGGGTGTGGTCACCCAAGAATGGAGGGTTGCCAAAAACGAACGTATTTCCCGAAACGACAGGTAGTTCATCATTCCAGTCGAGGGTCAGCGCGTCGTGGTGGACGATGTGCGCCGTGATCTTGATGGGCAGACGGTCTGGGGCTTCACCAATGGCTTGCGCCAGCTTGCGGTTCGCCTGGTGATCGACGAGGAACATGGCGGTTTCCGCGATCTTGGCAGGCCACCAGTTGATTTCAAAACCGTAGAACCGGTCAATGGTCAATTTCTGGTCAAACGTGGCATCGAGAGAAGCCGTTCGAGAACCACGCTGCCAACGTGCCACGATAATGTCTGTCTCGATATCGCGCAGCTTGGCATAAGCGATGTTCAGGAAGTTTCCTGCCCCGCAGGCAGGGTCAACGTAGATGTTTGAAGCCATCTCGTCTTGGAACTCATTGAGGTCCTTGATGCTCGTGCTCTTGGCTGCAATTAGTCGATCAGCGCGATCCCGATACTCATCCAGGAACAGGGGCCCCGGAATTTTTCAAGTCAAGCGGTACCACGGTGAGTTAGACAGCCGTTAGGCTGCTTCTTTTTCGGCGGTTTCTGTAGGTTGGTTGATCCATGCCGGCCCGGGCAGGGCCAGGATCTTGGGGTCGAT
>NZ_JBKKAP010000017.1:0-50813 GCF_046714615.1 Paeniglutamicibacter sp. | reverse complement strand
TCCGCAGACCGCGGTCGTTGATGTTGACGGCAACTGGACCGTGACGTTCACCGATGTTCCGGCCGGCGACCACGCGGTGGTTGCCACCCAGGACGTTGACGGGTCGACAGCTGAGGTTGCGTTCACGTCGACTGCGCCTGCGGCGACAGACGCTGATGCCGGGACTGATGCTGATGGAAGCTCAACACCAGCTGGTGCCAAGCCAGACAACGGCCTTGCCGATACTGGTGCGAGTGGAATCCTGGTGACCGGAGGAATTGCACTCCTGCTGCTGATCGCCGGTGGCATCATGGTGGCACGTCGCAAGACCGAATGGCTGTAATAGCCGAGTAACTAAGGGCAGGTCGGTCCCGTCAATGATTTGACGGGACCGACCTGCCCTTAATACATTCCATCTTCAAAAATATCGGTTCAGTGAGTACGGCGAGTACGAATCAAATCAACTCAAAAGTTGATCATCAAAGGCATAATAGGCGCCCAACCGATGACACCTGAAAGTCCCAGGTGGCGCTCGAAACGACATCGAGTCGTTTCCGGCCAGATTGGTTGCGCACCATCGTCATCGCCTATGCCTTAGCCGCTATTGGGCACATGTTTGCGGCTTTCCCCTGGATTGCGCCACCCAACGGACTTCGGGCGATATTGTCAGGCAAAGCGCTGTCCAATTGCATGCGTCCGCTGTCTTGCCAAAATTGGAGCGAATTTGCCCTGAGCGGTAAACGGAAATATCACAGTCAAATTCCGGGTTGCGGCGGGATCCGGCAAGGGGCTCCAAAGCCACGCCTTGGGTTAACTCGAGTGCTACCGAGCTGGACAGCAAAGTAGATGCAAGGCAATACCAAATCCGCATGGTCGAAATTATTGGGCTGGGTCGGTGCTAAGGCCGTGGGTCGCTGACAGCTTCGCATGACGAGGTACGGACGGGCCCTGGCAGGTGCTCGGATCGGACCGGGCGGGGGACTACTTCTTCTGCGAGCGGCCAAACGCAAGGTACGCGAGCGGCCCAAGGAAATTGATGAACGAAGCGGCGGCCCAGGCGCTCTTCGGACCGTTGACCTCGGTTGCGGGACGCTTGATCAGATCGCGCAGGGCAACAAATTGGAGAGCCAGCTGGGCAAGTCCCAAAATGGCGATTCGCCACCGAGCAACGACCGATAGTTCGTTCCAGCTTTTGTTCCGAGCCATGCTTCTCCTCATTAGTGAATGCGGATGCGTAGGGCACCTCGCGGCGCATCCGGCTACCAATAGCCATCGTAGCCCTCGGACTATTGGAATTGGTCCCGAAGCCGTTCCATCTCACGCCGGTCCTTTTTCGTCGGACGGCCTGCGCCCCTGTCCCTGACGGGAACCTGCGGGATGACTTCTTTGGGGCGGATCGGGGTGTGGTCGAGATAGCAGCGGGCTGCGATGTCGGCGCCAACCCGCTTGGATATGACGGCTGTCACTTCGAGGATCCGGTCGAAGCCGGACTGCCTGACCCTGATGGTGTCCCCTGGAACGACAATTTGTGCTGCCTTGGCCGGCTTGTCGTTCAGGCGTACATGGCCGGCCCGGCACGCCGTGGTCGCCGCCGAGCGGGTCTTGTAGATTCGAATCGACCATAGCCAGGCATCGATTCTGACGGCCTTGGATTCCTGCTTCACCTCGCCAGTCTAGCCACTGCAGCGCAACGGGACCGGTTATGTTGCGCTGGACGTGGGCAGACCTCGGCTGTGCGCGCCAAGTAACCGGGGGGACGGCCGAGGGGAACCTTGAAAGACAACGTCCCGCAGACAACATGCAAAGGTGGAATCGGACACGCGCACAGATGGCGATCAAGTGCTACTACGTGCATCCGTTGGCGGGATCAAACATTCCCTTCTTGCTTCGCTCCGCCTGCGTTTGCGCGGCGCGCAGCTGCTTGTAAAACTTCATGTTCGGCTCGACCTTCATCGCCGTGGCGTGCCCGGATGCGACAAGTGTTTCGTTGATGAATTCACCCTTGCGGCTCAGCGCGGCAAGAGTGCGCCCATATTGGTCCAGGCGTTCGGAATCGAAATCGAGCTCGACCTTCGAACCCTCGGGCAGCTTCTTGGCCAGGAAATCGGCCGCCTCCTGGCCAAAACATTCCCCGCGTTGGTCAGGGTGCGCAATTTCGGGTGCATCGACATTGAGCAGCCGGACCTTGGTTCGTTTTCCGTCCAGCATGAGGTAGACGGTGTCGCCGTCAACCACATGCTGGACGGTCGCACTTGCTTGTTTGACAGGTACACGCGATGCACCGGTTGGTTCCTCGAGGCCACGGTCGGCCTCGGGCATCAACAGCCATGAGCCGGCGGCGACCGCTGCACAAAGAACGAGCACAGGGGCGGCACTGCGGAGGCGACGTTTTCCTCTCATGGCAGTTGGTTACCTAGGCCAGAGCATTGTCGCAAGCGGTCACGAGTCGGGCCTGTACATCGGCCGGGACCTTGTCGCCGGAGGCCGCCACATCATCCAGCGCGCTGACGATCTCCTGGGGGAGGCCGCCCTCGCGGACGGCATCGATCATGGAGGAAACGACCTTGAGGTCGGCGGCGTTGATGGTGCCGTCCTTGATGGGGGCACACACCTGCTTGATGAGTTCCTTCTTGGCGCCGTCGGCCAGTTGCGTGGCGGCGGACGAAGCGGCGGAAGAAGCGGTGTCGGCAATGGTTGCGCAACCGGTTACCGACAGCAGCAAGACGGCGCCGGAAACCAGCAGTGCACTTTTGGAACGTGAAAATGTCATGGGTTCCATCCTATGTTGTTCCCGGGTGGGAGAAGGCTGGGAAGGCCGTCCAATGCAACTCGCCCGACGTCGACAGCTGCAATGCCGAATCCGCGGGCGGGCAGACGGGCGACACACTCCGGACCCGCTCTCTCCCTGCCAGCGGGCAGGGGTGCGGATGCGGCAAACTAGTGTGGGTGAGCCAGATGCGAATAATCCAGACCATTGCCGCCGAGCTAGCTTCCGGGGGTGCTTCGGTTGCCGACTGGCAGGTGAAGGCCGCCGTCGAGTTGCTCGACGCCGGATCCACCGTCCCCTTCATTGCCCGATACCGCAAGGAAGCCACCGGGACCCTGGATGACACCCAGCTGCGCCTGCTCGAGGAGCGGCTGCGCTACCTTCGTGAATTGGAGGACCGCCGGGAAGCGATCCTGAAGACGATCGAGGAGGCTGGCAAACTCACCGACGCGTTGCGGGACGCCATCATGGCTGCGGGCACCAAGGCAGAGCTCGAGGACCTGTACCTGCCGTACAAGTCCAAGCGCCGCACCCGCGCCCAGATCGCCCGCGAGGCAGGGCTCGAGCCGCTGGCAGACTCGCTGGTCAGCAACCCCGCCCAGGACCCCGATGCGCTGGCGGCCACGTTCCTGAACCCCGAACATGAAGTCAACGCCGCCGCCGATGCGCTGGCAGGTGCCCGGGCCATCCTCACCGAACGCGCCTCGCAGGATGCGGTGCTGGTCTCCGAACTGCGTGAACGGCTGTGGACCGGCGGCAAGATCGCCTCCAAAATCGCCCCCGGCGCGCCGGCCGCGGACGCCGCAAAGTTCTCCGACTACGAGGACTTCGTCCAGCCCGTCGCCTCCCAGCCCTCGCACCGGATCCTCGCGCTGTTGCGCGGCGAGCGCGAGGGTGCGCTGAACCTCGAGCTTGCCGAGGCCGACCCGCGCGACGACGAGGCGCTCACCGCGGCACGCGCCGGCTACGAGGCCGCCGTTGCCCGTTCGCTGGGCATCAGGGCAGGGGCCGATGCCCCGGCCGGCAAGTGGCTGGCCCAAACCGTGCGCCTGGCCTGGCGCGGACGCCTGCTGGCCCGGCTCGAGGCGGATCTGCGCACACGGCTCTTTGAAGCCGCGGAGGAAGCAAGCGTCAAGGTCTTCGCCGCCAACCTGCGCGACGTGCTGCTCGCTGCCCCGGCCGGGAACCGGGCGGTGCTGGGACTTGACCCCGGGCTGCGCACCGGGGTGAAAGTCGCCGTCGTGGATGCCACCGGCAAGGTCGTGGACATCGCCACCATCTACCCGCACGCCCCGGCCAACAAGTGGGATGCCTCCGTGGCGACCCTGGTGGCGCTGGCAGCCAAGCACGGCACGGAACTGATTGCCGTGGGCAACGGGACCGCAAGCCGGGAAACCGACAAGCTGGCCGGCGAGGTCATCGCCAAGCTGACCAACAAGCCGGCCAAGGTCATCGTCTCCGAGGCCGGGGCCTCGGTCTATTCGGCCTCCGCCCTGGCCAGCGCCGAGCTTCCGGAGCTGGATGTCTCCATCCGCGGTGCGGTGTCCATTGCCCGCCGTCTGCAGGACCCCCTGGCCGAATTGGTGAAGATCGAGCCGAAGTCCATCGGCGTGGGCCAGTACCAGCACGACCTGACCCCCGCCAAGCTCGACCGCTCGCTTGATGCGGTGGTTGAGGACTGCGTGAACGCCGTTGGCGTCGATGTGAACACCGCATCCCCGGCACTGCTGGCAAGGGTGGCGGGCGTTGGTTCATTGCTCAGCCGGAACATCGTCGAGCACCGCAACGCCAACGGTCCCTTCAGTACCCGTAGGTCCCTGCTGAAGGTCCCGCGCCTGGGCGCCAAGGCCTTCGAGCAGTGCGCCGGATTCCTGCGCATCACCGGTGGCAAGCAGCCGCTCGATGCCTCCGCCGTGCACCCCGAGGCCTACGGGCTGGCCGAGACCCTGTTGGCCGCGGCCACCGCGAAGAACCAGTCTGTGGCCTCGCTGAATGCGGAGGACTTCGTCACCGAGCAATTCGGCCTGCCCACCGTCAAGGATGTCATCGCCGAGCTGGTGCGCCCTGCCCGCGACCCGCGCCCCGACTTCAAGACCGCGAACCTCAAGGAGGGCGTGGAAAAGATTTCCGACCTGGAGGTGGGCATGATCCTGGAGGGCACCGTTTCCAACGTTGCAGCCTTCGGAGCATTCGTTGACGTGGGCGTCCACCAGGACGGGCTGGTCCATGTCTCGGCCATGAGCAACAAATTCATTTCCGATCCGCGCGAGGTCGTCACCTCGGGTCAGGTCGTCAAGGTCAAGGTCCTCGAGGTGGACCCGGCGCGCAAGCGCATTTCCCTGACCCTGCGCCTGGATGACGAGCCGGGTGCCAAGGCCGACCGGAACGACCGAGCACCACGCGGCCCCCGGGGACCGGAACCGCGCGTCCCGCGAGAGACCCATGGCGCCCCGCGCGGCAACAAGAGCGGGCAGCAAGGGAGCCCCAAACCTTCCGGCGGAAACACGGCCATGGCCGAGGCCCTGCGCCGAGCCGGACTGAGCGGCTAGCACCGGTCGAACGCACCAACGACGCGGTGGCGGCCCCGATACGTGGCCGCCACTGGATACCGGTCGCCAGGCCATGAACGTCGTGCCTCCCGGTAGTGGCGTACCGTTGTCAGCGATACCGCGCGGGCCTGCACCGGCGTGCTGGACGCGAACCGCAAGGAGAGAAGCGCACCATGGACGGCGAAACACTGACCGAATTGATCACGACGACATTCATGGTGCTGCTCATGGCCGCAATGGCCTGGATGATGAGGGCCGCGGCCACCGGGCAGATCAAGCGCAATGCCTGGATCGGGATCCGCACCGCTGCCCTGATGCACTGCGATGCGTGCTGGCTCCTGGGGCACCACGCGGCGGCGGCCAAGGGCACGATGGGCTGCTGGCTTGCCGCGGCGCTCATGGCCGCCAGCGGCATCGTCTCCGTGCTGGTGACGCTTCCGGCCTTTGTCCACCCCGCAGCCACGATGGCGGGCGTGGCCATAATGCTGGGCGGCGTGTTGCTTGGGCTGCGCGACGCCAACCGGGCGGTTGCCAAGATCCACGCCGGGGAACGCATCGTTTCGTCTTGACCTGGGCCTGGCCCGGGAGTCCGAACCAAGGTGAGCATCACCTTGGTAGCACCTCCCCGGGACCCAAAGCATGCCATATTTACCTCAAGGTAAGTACGGCCATACTTCGGTGACAAGGCCCAAAGGAGTGCGTAGCGTGGGTGCCATGGAACTTACCGGAAAGCTTGCAGACGCATTCAACGACCAAATCACCCTGGAACTCCAGGCCTCGACTGTGTACCGCCAGCTGGCCATCGAAATGGATGTACTGAGCCTGCCCGGCGTCGCTGCCTGGTTCCGTGCCCAGTCCGCCGAGGAACTGGATCACGCGGAAAAGTTCATCACCCACATGACCAACCGCGGGGCACACCCCGCGATCGGCGCCATGGGGGCCCCTGAACTGGAGGTGACCACGGTGGCCGGAGCCTTCCAGGCCTCCCTGGACCACGAGAAGAAGGTCTCCGAATCGATTCGCGACCTCTACCGCCTGGCCCACAACGAGGGCGACATCGACTCGGTGCCGCTGCTGACGTGGTTCATCGAGGAGCAGGTCGAAGAGGAAGCCACCGTCGGTGAAATCCTTGACCGCGTGAAGATGATTAACAACGACGGCAACGGCCTGCTTCGCCTGGACGGCGAACTGGCTGCCCGCTAGAAACGGCGGTCGCGGGGTCACCCGGGACGATGATGTGACCAAGGCCCCCGGTACGCGACTGGGGGCCTTGGTCGTACGTGCAATAACATGGGGTAAGGCATGTCCAGGTGCCGCGCCCCGATACGTGGTTTTTCGTGAACGGTCCGGGCGAATCGTGACGCCGTGCAAGACGTTGCGCCACGCATGCCAGTCCCCGGTCAACCACTTGTTCAGTGAGGTCATCAAAACGTGTTTCACGTCCGTGCACGCCTGGCTTTGACCAACCCCGGTGCGGGCGCGTCCCGGTGGGGGAGGGCCGCATGAAGAAGTTCGACTTCGCACGCACCGCGCCGATGCCGGCCCCGGTTCAAGCCGCGGGACCCACGCACCGGACCACTGCAGAACTCAAGCTGCGCAAGGGTGCAGGCAGGCATTACTCAGTCCAATACCTGATTCCCCAAAGCACCCCGGTGTACCTGCTGCGGGTCAGCGGGCTGTGGGCAAGCGTGCAGCACGGCCAGACCTTTGGTTGGCTCCCAGCCCAATGCCTTGAACGAATCGAGGCACCCCGGCGTCTGCCGCAGGTTCCGGTGCGCCCGGTGGCCAGCCAGCTGCCGGAGAATGCAGCCCCAGTCGGCGGAGCACCAAGCGCACCGGAAGTGCCCGATGAAGACTTCATCCCCACCCACCGCAGCACCGCGGACCTGAACCTGCGCAAGGGCTCGGGCACCAACTATCCGGTGTTGCGCGTGCTGGCGGCAAACATCCAGATCCGCAAGGTGGACGAGCTGGGCACCTGGGCAAAGGTCTCCACGGGCAAGGACGTCGGCTGGGTTCCCAGCGCTTATCTGGCCCGGATCAACGTGAGTCGCCCTGCCACCGGCATACAGGTGATGGCCCCGACCGAGTTCACCACCACGGTGCGCCTGAATGTCCGCAAGGACGCAGGCGACCACTTCCCTGTCCTGCGCATCATGCAGGCCGGGACCTTGGTCAAGGTCAACGGGAAACTGGGGCCATGGCGCAGGATCATGCTGGAGCAGGAAACCGGCTGGGTCCCGGCGAGCCAGCTGCAATTGCGCTACCTGGTCTCCAAGGCTCCGGTAACCAACACAGAGACCACGCTGTACCGGGGTTCCTCCGCCAACTACCGCGCGCTGGCGCAGCTGGGGGCCGGCGAGAAGCTCGAGATCCTGGCCAGCCGCGGACAGTGGACCAAGGTTCGCGCCGGAAATCTTGAAGGTTGGGTCCACAGCTCGCATTTGGGCTGACACAGGCGAACTCGTCCCCGACTTTTCCTGCCATTTGGTGTACTTATTGCATAAGGTATGAGTTTGGGGGCAGGGCTTTGTGATGCTCCCTCGCACACGCAACAATTGTGGATTCCTTCCGGGGCCACAAACCTTTAGAGGGAGTCCACTGACCATGGCCATGCCAAAATCCCTCCGCGCCCTTTTCTCGGGGGTGTTGGTCGCAGGATTGGTTTTTACCGCTCTGCCCGCCACCTCCCAGATACGCGTGGATGCCGAAACCTCCAGCAAGGTCCGCGCCGGCCAGTTCTCGTTGCCGCTGGATTCGAAAACCTACCGGATGACCTCTCCGATGGGGCCGCGTTGCATGCCGGTGGTGGGAGGATCCACCCACCACTTGGGCCAGGATATGGGCGCGAGAAACAACGCCCCGATCTATGCGGTGGCCGCAGGGACCGTGCGCAAGATCGTCAATGGCACCAATTCGACCTCGGGCCAAGTAGTGGTCACCCACCGGATCGACGGGGCAACCTATGAATCGGCCTACATGCACATGTGGCCAAATGACGTCTTGGTCAGGGAGGGCCAAGAGGTAAAGTCCGGGCAGTTGATTGCCTTGGTGGGTTCCTCCGGGCCCTCCACCGGTCCGCACCTGCATCTGGAAATCTGGAAGGACCGTTTCTACTCCAATGACGGGAACGTGCGCAATCCTGCGTCGTTCCTCAAGTCCCGCGGGCTCGACCTGAGTTCTTACGCCACCGCCAGTTATTCCGAGTAGCTGAAGATGTGCACGTATTATGCGCGCGGCAAGGCGGAAATATTTGCCTCGCCCTCGGCCACTTCGACGGTCATTGACAGGCCGGGCCGCAATGCCAAGGTCAGCAGCCAGCCGGGTGCCATCAACGGACTTCTAAACGGGTCCTTCGTCAAGGTCAAGCACGGCTCACGCACCGGCTGGATGAATCGTTTTGCCGTCACGCCCAACAAGTTGGCGGCAGCGCCCGAATGGTCCGTGACTTCCACGGGAACAGTCACCAATGGCGTACGGGTGCCCTTCGCCAAATACAGGAACCCTAATGGCCTGAACATGCGCTCCGGCGCAGCCACCTGGTATGCGAAGCTTCTGACGATTCCCGCGGGAGCCACCTTTGAGGCCTATGAGAGCTCCGCCGGCTGGCTGCGGGTGAAGTACAAGGGAACCGAAGGCTGGGTATCGGCGGGACTGGCGCGCAAGACCGCCACGATCGACCAGGCGAAGCTTCCCGCAACCCACGAGGCCCTTCGCGATCTCAAGCTGCGTTCGGGAGCCGGTACCACCTACAAGGAAACCCAATCGATCAAGCGGGGCTCAAAGGTTGCCGTGCGCCAGGTCCGAGGCACCTGGTCCCAGGTCCAGGCCGGAAAATATTCCGGGTGGATCAGTACGACGGACATGAAGAAGATCGGTTCTGTAGCGCCCCAGGCGGCAAAACCACCCGTAGCGAAGCCCACGCCGACCAAGCCAACGCATGAGACCACCGCGAACCTGAACTTGCGCAGCGGGGCCGGCACCAACACCAAGATCGTCAAGGTCCTGGGTAGCGGCACCGATGTCATTGAGCTCCAGCGTCAGGGAACCTGGAGCCAGGTGAAGGCGGGGAACGCCACCGGTTGGGTCAGCAACACCTACTTGCGCGTCCTCAAGCCCGTGGCAACGCCGCCGAAACAGCCGGCAAAGCCGAAGGCTCCGGTGATCCAGTCGGTGAAGAAGACGACGTACACAACCAAGGCGAAGGTTGTTGCGCGAAAGGCGGTGGATGCGAAGTCCGCCGCGGCGGTGAGCATCCCTGCAAAGAAGAATGTGTCGGTGGATGCGAAGAGCGGTTCGTGGCTGAGGGTAAATTACGCGGGCAAGACTGGCTGGGTTCCGTCGAACCAGTTGGTCGTGTACAAGGCTCCGGCAAAGCCGAAGGCTCCGGTGATCCAGTCGGTGAAGAAGACGACGTACACAACCAAGGCGAAGGTTGTTGCGCGAAAGGCGGTGGATGCGAAGTCTGCCGCGGTGGTGAGCATTCCGGTCAAAAAGAATGTGTCGGTCGATGCGAAGAGTGGTTCGTGGCTGCGGGTGAAGTATGCCGGCAAGACCGGCTGGGTTCCTGCGAAGCAGCTTTCCTTGTACAAGGCACCGGCCAAGACGAAGACAACAACCGACCGGCTTAATCTGCGTGCCGGAACCAGCACGTCGACACGGTCGCTGCTGGTGATTCCAAAGGGCAAGAAGCTCACGGTCAAGGCAACCCGCGGCAGCTGGACGCAGACCAGCTATTCAGGGAAAACCGGGTGGGTTAGCTCCAGGTACCTACGGTAGGCCAAGCCCAATGTGCATCGTCGAGATCGCATGAAAATAGGCCGTGGAACCAATCAAGGAGGTTGGTTCCACGGCCTATTTTCAGGGGCAGTTTCTAGGAATTCGTTGGACGTTGCAGCGGGGACTGGGAGCCTGCCTCGCGCACCGCGTCGGCATCCTGTGCCTCGGCCGCCGCAGTGGCTTCTGCATGAGCCAAGACCTGTTCCGGTGTGACTTCCTCCGGCGCTTCCTTTTTCTCCGAAGCGGCACCCGGGTCAAGCCCCGGCAAATCCCGGTCGGACCAGATCTTCACGATCGCCCAGGCAACGGCGGTCAGGGGCACTGCCAGCACTGCGCCCACCAGGCCGCCCAGCACCGTGCCGGCGGCGAGCGACAGCAAGATCACCAGGGCGTGCAGGTTCAACGCATGGGCCATGACCACGGGCTGCAGGAAGTTCCCCTCAAGCTGGTTCACCACGATCACCGCACCCAGGACAATCAGGGCAACCACGGGGCCGTTGGTCACCAAGGCGATCAAGGTGGCCAGGATTCCGGCAAAGGTGGCGCCCACCAACGGGATGAAGGAGCTCATGAAGACCACCACGCCCAGCGGGATGGCCAGAGGAACCCGCAGGACGAGCAGGGCGACGGTGATGCCGATGGCGTCCACTGCTGCCACGGTGGCCGTGCCGCGCATGTAGCCGCCCAGGGTCTCCACGGTGCGCGCACCGGTGGACAGCCAACGGTGCATCTGGTGGTCCGGCATCCAGGAGAGGAAGAAGCCCCAGATCTTGTCTCCGTCCTTCAGGAAGAAGAACAAGATCACCAACAACAGCGCTAGGCCGGTGAAGAAATTGCCGGCGGCGGAGAGCCCGCTCAGGGCTCCGGCGCCAAATTGGGAGCTCGTCAAGAAGCCTGTGACTTGGTGGACGGCGTCGTCGATCTGTTCCTCGGAGATGTTCCAAGGCAACTGGTTCAGCATCCCCTGGAGCTTGTTGAAGCCTTCAACGCCCTTGTCCACCAAGGTTTGCCATTCGGCAAGCACCGAATACACCAGAGCGGTTCCGATGCCGCCGAGCACAAGTAGCGAACCCAGGAACACCGTCCAGGCCGCCAACAGGGGGGACATGACATTGCGCAGGAGCCGGACAAGTGGCCACAGTGCGCAGGAAAGGATCAACGCAATCAGGATCGGCAGGGCAATGACGCTCAACTTCAGGAGGCTGAAGACGACCGCCGAGGCCAGGATCAGAACCACCAGCAATTGGACCGAGCGCGTGGCGATGCGCCCCAACGGATCGATCCACATTCCAGATACGGTGTGCGCCGGGTGTGCAACGGCGGAACCCGCGGCTGGCGGCGTCGCGGGCGGATCCTGGCGTGACCTTCTCTTGAAACTTAGCTTCGCTGACATCCAGTGACTCCTCGCAATTGTCAACAGGTCCACTCTATGCACTGCCGGCACAGGGCGGTTACCCGAAATAACCTCTTAGCAAAAAGGTTAGTCTAATAATGTACTAGTGGGCGTCGAGGGCCATGCAACCGAGATGAAACGAAAACTTAGTGGTCGGGGGAACAATGCAACATAGATCCAATAGAGACGGTTCACCGCCGGTCAATCGGGCAGGAACGGCACTGCTCCTGGGAACGGCATTGGTTCTTGCAGGGCTGGGCCCGGTGCCGGCGCAAGCGTCCCCGCCGGCGGTGCTGCAGAGCCTGGCCGCATCGGCCGATCTTGCCGCAAACGTCCTGCAGCCACCAGACGCGGTTCGCGCTGGCACCGCCAGGACCGTGCAAACCACCGCAAATCTGAACCTGCGTTCCACACCCTCCGCCTCGGGCAAGAAGCTGGCGACCATGCCCAAGGGTACCCGGCTGAGCGTGAGCGCCACCAAGTCCGGCTGGAGCCAGGTGCGCTACGCCGGAAAGACCGGCTGGGCCTCCAGCACCTACCTGCGCAAGGTGGCCAAGGCCATCAGGGCCGGGGAGCTTGGCAAGACCACGGCCCGGCCGACGTTGCGGCAAAAGCCAAACACCACCTCAAAGGCCCTGGCCACTGTGCCCAAGAGCGGCATCTACACGGTCAAGGAGATCTCCGGCGGATATGCCCGAATCACCAGTCGCAGCAAGACCGGATGGATCCAGGGAAAATACCTTTCGATCGTCGCCAAGAAGCCCGGCCGGGAAATCTACATCGACCAAAAGTACACCTCCAACCGTGCCGGGCTCACCGACCGGTACTGGACGAAGGTTTCCGGCGGAGACCTGTATGAAAGCGTGAACGGGAAGAAACGTATCGGGGACATCCCCCGGAATTCCGTGGTGTACCGGGATGGCAAGATGGAAAAGACAGCCGGGTCGGTCAAGGGCTGGATCTTCGTACGGACGCAGGGCATGAGCGGTTGGATGAAAACCAGCCAGCTGGCCCGCACTTCGACGGCCCCCACCGCGCCGGGAAAGTATTCGGCGAAGCAGGTACGGGCACAGAAGAACGGCAAGATCCCGGAACGGATGCTGGTGGCGATCGCCTGGGACAAGGAAAAGACCCTCATTGCGGCCCCCGCGCTCAAGGACCTGAACCGGCTCAACGCCGCATTCAAGAAGAAGTTCGGCCACAACCTCGACATCGACCTGGCCTACCGGACCCGTGCCACCCAGGACGAGTACTGGGAGGAGCTGGGCCCGTATGTGGCAGCACGCCCGGGAACATCCAACCACGGCTGGGGAACGGCCATCGACGTGCCCGAGACCTACGGCTATTCGTTCCGGGGCAAGTACTACAAGTGGCTGAAGGCCAACTCCAAGAAGTACAACTGGGTGCACCGCAAGATCCTCGAAGAGGGTTCGCCCTACGCCGAGGCCTGGCACTTCGAGTACACGGGGCGCTGACCATTCGCCGGGGCGGGCCCATCGACGCATCGCCTCGACGTTAACGGCCTTGGCCGCGGTTCACCTCCATCGCAGAGGATGGGGCGAACCGCGGCCAAGGCGATTAAGCCACTGCCTGGAATCAGCCGGCCACGTAGAACAGGCGCTTGTTGACGAATTCCTCCATGCCCAGCGGTCCCAGTTCGCGGCCGAAGCCCGAACGCTTCACGCCGCCGAAGGGCATTTCAGCACCCTCGGCCGCGGGCGTATTCACGTTGGCCATGCCCGAGTTCAGGCCAGCGGCGATCTTGGCCGCGCGGGCCGGGTCGGTGGAGAACACCGCGCCGCCCAAGCCGTACTGGGTGTCGTTGGCCAGCGTCAGCGCTTCCTCGTCGGATGCGACCTTGTAGACAACCGCCACCGGGCCGAACAGCTCCTCGTAGTAGGCGCGCATCTCCTTGGTGATTCCCGAAAGCACGGTCGGGGCCAGGTAGGCGCCCGGGCCATCGTGCAGCGTGCCGCCTGCATGAAGCGTCGCGCCCTTGTCGATGGCGTCCTGGACCTGTGCGGCCAGGGCCTCGGCGGCACCACGGGTGGACAGCGGGGCAAAGGTGCCCTCGAGCTCGGCGGCCGGATCGCCCGGGGCCAGACCGTCGGCCAGTTTGGTCAGTTCGCCCACGAAGTCATCGAAGATGTCCTCCATGACGATCATGCGCTTGTTGGAGTTGCAGGCCTGGCCGGTGTTTTCCATGCGGGTGGTCCACGCGGTGGCGGCGTCCCCGGCGATGTCCGCCGAGTCGAGGATGACGTACGGGTCCGAACCGCCCAGCTCCAGCACGGCCTTCTTCAGGTTGCGTCCGGCCTGCTCGCCGATGATGGCGCCGGCACGCTCGGAACCGGTCAGCGAGACGCCCTGGATGCGCGGATCCTCGATGATCGCGGAGATCTGCTCGTGGGAGGCGAAGACGTTGTTGTACGCGCCGGCCGGGACCCCCGCGTCATTCATGATCTGCTGGATGGCCAGGGCCGAGCGCGGGCAGGTCTCGGCGTGCTTGAGCACGATGGTGTTGCCCAGCATCAGGTTGGGGGCCGCGAAGCGGGCCACCTGGTAGTACGGGTAGTTCCACGGCATGATGCCCAGCAGCGGGCCGACGGGGAGGCGCTGGATGATGGCCTTGCCGCCGCCAATGGTCTTGATCTCCGTGTCCGCGGCCAGCTTCGGGCCCTCGGTGGCGAAGTACTCGAAGATGTCCTTGCAGAACTCGGCCTCGCCCTTGGACTCGGAAAGGGGCTTGCCCATTTCCTGTGTGATGATCGCTGCCAGCTCGTCGGCGCGTTCGGCGAAGAGCTCGCCCACGCGTGACACGATCTTGGCGCGTTCATTGATGTCGACGTTCTTCCACTCCTGGTAGCCGGATTCGGCCGCGGCGATGGCGTCCTGGATCTCGGCGTCGGTGGCGGTGGGGAATTCCTCGACCACGGCACCGGTGGCCGGGTTGAGGACCCGGTATCCGGTGGCGGTCGACGTCTGGGCGTTGGCGGTCACAGCCATGCTCCTTCTGGTAGTCACTGGGCGGCGGGGATCTTCGTTGCGCGCCACGTACCTATCCATCATGTCGCGAAAACGACGATTTGTGAAGCCCGTCACGCGACCGCGGCAGCCATATCCGCCGTCAGTGAACCTGCTCGCTTCGGTATTCGTCGTTAACTGAGCAAAACCCTGCGAAATTCGAATCCCGCAGGGTTTTGCATCGGGTTGCCCCGATGATTTAGCTGGTGGCCGCCTTGCGCCCGCGGTCGATGTCGGCATCCCCGGCGGCGATCCTGTCGATCAATTCCAGTTCCTCGGCGCTGAAGGCGGTGTTGCCCAGCGCGCCAAGGTTTTCATCGAGCTGCGCGGTCGAGGAGGCGCCGAGCAGGACCGAGGTTACGCCGCCCTCGCGCAACAGCCAGGCGATCGCCAGCTGGGCCAGCGACTGGCCGCGCGTCTCGGCGACCTTGGCCAGGTCGCGGGCCTTGGCCAGGTTTTCCTCGGTCAGGTGCCTGGCCAGGGAGTTGCGTCCGCCCGACGGTGCCGCCGCATCGTCCTTGAGGTACTTGCCGGTTAGCAGCCCCTGGGCCAGCGGGGAGAAGGCGATGGAACCCATGGCGTGTTCGACCAAAGTGTCGAGTAGGCCGTCCTCCACCCAGCGGTTGAGCATCGAGTAGGACGGCTGGTGGATCACCAGCGGGGTGCCCATGTCCTTGGCCACGGCGGCCGCCTGCGCGGTGCATTCGGGGGAATAGGAAGAAATGCCGACGTAGAGCGCCTTGCCCTGGCGGACCAAGGTGTCCAGCGCGCCGATGGTTTCCTCGATGGGGGTGTCCGGGTCCGGGCGGTGCGAGTAGAAGATGTCCACGTAGTCAAGGCCCAAGCGGGCCAGTGACTCGTCGGCGGAGGCCATGATGTACTTTCGCGAGCCCAGGTTGCCGTACGGGCCCGGCCACATGTCCCACCCGGCCTTCGAGGAGATGATCAGCTCGTTGCGGTAGGCCTTGAAGTCGGTGCGCATCATGCGGCCGAAGTTCTCCTCGGCCGAGCCGTAGGGCGGGCCGTAATTGTTGGCCAGGTCGAAGTGCGTGATGCCTTTGTCGAAGGCGTGGCGCAGAACCTCGCGCTGGGTGTCAAAGGGGCGGTTGTCGCCAAAGTTCCACCACAGGCCCAGGGAAATCGGGGGGAGGACAAGGCCGGAGTTTCCGACCCGACGGTAGCCGGTGGATTCGTAGCGGTCCGCGGCGGCCACATAGGGTGCGTGGGTTTCGGGGACGGGGGCGTACCGGAGATCTTCGGCCATGGTGGTGGTGTGCTCCTGGAGATTGTGGATGGATCTTCCCGGAAGCGGATTCCGCTCCCGGTGTCCATTCTTGTCCTAAGTTGTTCGAAACGTCCACAGTATCGGACAAGGCGCGCTGGGTGGCCAGGTATTGCGTCGGAATGCGACCCGGGTATTCGCGCATTGCGGACGGGCGGGATCGGCGAACAAGCCCGACCCAAGTGGGTGGCGGTTAACAGCGAAGAACCGGTCGTGACGGCTAAGGAGGTGAAACTCCGCCGCGACCGGTTCTTCTGATCACTCGCACCTTGAGAAGGTAGCTTCAGCCTATTTCGACAATCTAGGTGGTTGCTGAGGATTAGTTGATAGTCAGCCGTGAGTCAGTAGTTTGAGGGTGGATCCGAGGCCGGGAAGGATTCGTCTTCCCATTCCTCCACGAGTGCCTCGTCGTGCTCGCTGGCCACATGTTCTGGCTTGGCGGCTTCTGGTTCTGCGGCAGTTTCTTCTTCGTCGCCGATTGGTTGTTCACTCATCTCGCTTACTCCTTGATTCGTGGAACGTGTCGCCCCGTAGTCGCGGCGTCCGATACCTTCAGTTTGGTCCGAAGTGCCGGACTTGTCGAGGGCGGGTCATACGGGACGTCCAGCCTTGCGGAATGCCGGTGTTAAATGGTTGAGCACCGGTCGGAAGGCTGGGGGGAATTTACCTTGTGCCCGACCGGTGCTCTCATCACTCGCACCTCCATGAGGTGATTACTACTCTAGGGAACCAACCTTTGCGCCGGCTGAATACCGGCGGGTAACCACGTGTGAAATCAGGCCCGAAGGATCAGGGCGTCGCCTTGGCCGCCGCCGCCACAGAGGGAGACCACCCCGGTGCCGGAACCTCTCCGGGCCAGTTCCATCGCCTGGTGCAGGACCAACCGTGCACCGGAAGCACCCACCGGGTGTCCCAACGCAATGGCCCCGCCCTCCAGATTGATCTTGGCGGGATCCACGCCGAGATCCTTGGCCGATTGCAGCACCACCGAGGCGAAGGCCTCGTTGATCTCAATCAGGTCCAGGTCCGCGACGTTCAATCCCTCCTTGGCCAAGGCGGCGAGGATCGAGGTGCTGGGCTGGGAATGCAGCTGGCCATCGGGGCCGGCGGTCTGCCCATGGGCGCCGATTTCGCACAGCCATCCCAGTCCCGCACGGCGGGCTGCGCCCTTGGAGGCAACCACCACGGCGGCGGCCCCGTCCGAGAGCTGTGAGGATGAGCCGGCGGTGATCGTTGCCGCCGGATCCTTGGAGTATGCGGGGCGCAAGGCGGACAGCTGTTCTTCGGTGGTACCCGGGCGCACGCCCTCGTCGCCGGAAACCACCACGTCCGCGCCGCGGCGCTGCGTTACGGTGATCGGAGCGATCTCGGCGTCAAGCTGCCCACGGGCAGCCTCCGCCCGCCGGTGCGATCTGGCCGCAAGGGCATCCTGGTCGGATCGCTTGATCCCCAGCTTGGCATTGCCTGCCTCGGTGGCCGAACCCATGAGCTCCCCGGTGAACGGGTCAGCAAGGCCATCATGGTTCAGCGAGTCCTCCATTGGTTTGTCTCCCATGGCCAGCCCGGTGCGGATCCCGCGCACCAGATGCGGAGCATTGGTCATGGATTCCTGACCCGCTGCAACAATGAATTCGGCTTCTCCGGCACGGATCATCCGAGCAGCATCGATCACGGCCGTCAGCCCTGACAGGCACAATTTGTTGATGGTCACGGTGGGCACGTCCCAGCCAATGCCCGCCTTCAGTGCTGCCTGGCGCGCGGGGCCTTGGCCGGTTCCGGCCAAGATGACCTGGCCCATGATGACGTGGTTGATGTGGGCTGCCGGAACCCCGCTGCGTTCCAGGGCAGCGGTGATGGCATGGGCGCCCAGATCGACGGCGGACAGCGAGGAGAGTGCCCCGCGGAACTTTCCAAAGGGCGTGCGTGCCCCGGCAACAATCACGGGAGTCAGGTCGTCATTCATGGGTGTTTCCTTCGCTTGGGAAAAGACCGGTTCGGTGCCATAAGCTCAATATCATGCCCCACGCAGTGAACCCGGTTGATGCCCAGACTATCTACTATGACGCCAGCGACACAGGGGCCCCACCGGTCTTGCTGCTGCACGGCTCCGCGCTCTCCCGCTCCATCTGGCGCGGGCTGGGGTACGTGAAAGCGCTTGAGCCCGAGTTCGACACCATCCGCATGGACCTTCGCGGGCACGGAAGATCAGGAAAGCCGCACGAACCGTCCGCCTACGCCATGGACCTGGTCCTGGAGGACGTCAAGGCCGTGCTGGCGGCGACCGGACACGAGTCGATCCACATCGTGGGCTACTCCTTCGGCTCGCGCGTGGGCCTGTCGCTGGCCGTCAAGAACCCGTCCATGGTCCGCTCCCTGACCATGCTCGGAGGCACCCACGCGATCGAGGCGCAGCACATCAGCACGCTCTTCTTCGAGGGTTACCTCGAGGCGCTCAAGACGGGTGACATGAACGCGTTCATTGTCGGCATGGAAGCCGGTGGCGGGAAGCTCGATCCGGCAACCCGGCTTGCCTTTGCCTCCAACGACGCCCTGGCGCTGGCAGCGTACTTCGAATCCACCGAGGCCGGCAGCGCTGTCAGCGAAACCCTGCTCCACCAGCTGGCCACCCCGACGCTATTGATGACCGGAACCCGGGATGTGCCGCGCATCGACCACTCCCGGGTCATGGCCTCGGTGATGCCCAAAGCCCGTCTGGTGGAGCTGGAAGGGCGCACCCACGGTGGAACGTTGTTCCCGCCGCAGCCGATCCTGGATGAAGTGTTGCCGTTCCTGCGCGCGAATTCCTGAGCGCTCCGGCCACCGGGAGCAGTGGCCGGGACTGCCCTTCTCTGTCCGACGCCGTGTCGACCAAGGTCATCGGTGCACGCACTGGAGGATCCTTCCGCGAGCGTGACCTCGCGCACCGCGGAGCGGAAACCAACGGAACTTGATCCGTCGGGCTCGTTCACCATGTGCTCCTGAAAGGACTGCCGGGTTGGTTCGGCGCCTCTCGGGGGCCCAGCCTGAGCCTGACACAGCGCTGTCCGAAAAGGGAATGCAACGCTCACGGGAAGCATGGTCATTTGCCCCTTGACCGGGGATGGAACTGCGGGAAGACTCGTGGAATGGACGATCCATCGGCGGCAATCTCGATCACCGGGTTGAAGGTCTTGCGCGGGAAGAACCTCGTGTTGTCCGGCCTTGACCTGCTGGTCCCGCGTGGCGAGGTCGTGGGGCTGCTCGGTCCAAGCGGCTGCGGGAAGTCCACCTTGATGCGTTCGATCGTGGGCACCCAAATCATTTCCGACGGACAGGTGACGGTGCTGGGGGACACCGCCGGGTCCGCGGCGCTGCGCCACAGGGTGGGCTACATGACCCAGGAGGCCAGCATCTACGACGACCTGCCGGTGGCCGCGAACCTGTCTTACTTCGCCAGGATCGTCGGCGCCCCGGCCGCCCAGGTTGCCGAGGTGATCGAGCGCACCGACCTGGGATCGGTGGCCAAGAACATGGCCGCGGACCTCTCCGGGGGCCAGCGCAGCCGCCTCTCGCTGGCCATCGCGTTGCTGGGCGAACCCGAATTGCTGGTCCTGGACGAGCCCACGGTCGGGCTGGACCCGGTGCTGCGCGTGGCGCTGTGGAAATTGTTTGCCGAACTTGCCGCCGAGGGCGTGACGCTGCTGGTTTCCAGCCACGTGATGGACGAAGCCACCCGATGCGACCGCCTGCTGCTGATGCGAGAGGGCGAGATCATTGCCCAGGAAACACCGGCGGGCCTGCTGGAGCGCACCGGAACCACGAACGCCGAGGATGCCTTCCTGGCGCTGATCCGCGGTGCACGGGATTCCGGGGCGCCGGACTCCGAGCCGAGCGAAGCGCATGTTCCCAAGCACCGTGCCACGGGAGGGACCCCATGAACATCCCGCGCATCCTGGCCACGACCGCGCGCGTGCTGAACCAGGTGCGCCACGACCACCGCACGCTGGCCCTGTTGCTGCTGGTCCCCGCGCTGCTGGTGGGCCTGGTCGCCTGGATCTTCACCGACACCCCGGTCTTCGGAAGAATCGGCCCGGCGATGATCGCGCTCTTCCCCTTCATCGTGATGTTCCTGGTCACCTCCATCGCCACGCTTCGGGAACGGCGCAGCGGCACCCTTGAACGCCTGCTGTCCCTCCCGCTGGGCAAGGCCGACTTCATCCTGGGATACGCGCTGGCTTTCGGGGTGCTGTCAGTGGTCCAGACTGCGATCGCCGTGGGCTTTGCCGTGTGGGTCTGCGGGCTGGAGGTCGCCGGGAACCTGGGGCTGCTGTTCGCCGTGGCCATCGCCGACGCGCTGCTGGGGACCTCGCTGGGCCTGCTGGCCAGCGCCTTTGCCCGCAGCGAATTCCAGGTCGTGCAATTCATGCCTGCGTTCGTCTTCCCGCAGATCCTGCTGGGCGGAATCTTCCTGCCCCGCGACCAGCTGCCAGATGTCCTGGAGGGAATCGGGGACTGGCTGCCGCTGAGCCACGCCATCGATGCGCTGAACGCCGTGGCCCGGGACGACCAGGACGCGCAATACATCTGGCTGCGGATCGGGTTCGTTGCCGCTTGGATCCTGGCTGCCATCGTCGTGGGATCGATGACGCTGCGCCGCCGCACCGCCTGACCACGGGCGGCGCGGCAACACTGGATAATGGGGCAGGTGAGCACGCAGCGGATCCGGCCAGAAAAGCCCCGGCAGAACAACGACTTCGACCTGGCAGCCATCGGCCAGGGGTTGGTCTTTGCCCAATCCCTGCCGGAGCTTGCCGCTTCGCTTGAGGCCGGCGGGGCATCCGGCACCGCGGTCATTCAGGCCCCGCCGGGCACCGGGAAGACCACGCTGGTTCCGCCCCTGGTGGCCAACCTGGTGGGTGCGCGGACCGGGGGAGAAGCCCGCATCCTGGTCACCCAGCCGCGCCGCGTTGCCGCCCGATCCGCCGCCCGCCGCCTGGCCTCCCTGGATGGCAGCGCCCTGGGCACCCGCGTGGGATTCACCGTGCGCGGGGAAAACACCACCGGTCCGGGAACCCTCATTGAATTCGTGACGCCGGGCATCCTGCTGCGCCGGCTGCTGGCGGACCCCGGGCTGGAATCCATTGACGCGGTCATCATCGACGAGGTTCACGAACGCGGGCTGGAAACCGACCTGCTGCTGGGCATGCTGCGTGAGGTCCACGAACTGCGCGGGGACCTCACGCTGGTGGCGATGTCGGCAACCCTTGACGCCCCGCTCTTTGCCCAGCTGCTGGGCGATGCCACAGGGACGGGAGCCGCCCCGATCATTGACTGCCCCGCCGCGCTGCACGCCCTGGAAACCCGCTGGGCACCTGCGGCTGCGCCCCGGCTGACCGACCGCGGGGTCTCGCGCACCTTCCTCACCCACGTGGCCGCAACCGCCGCGGCCGCCCACGCCGAGGCGCTGGCACGGGACAAATCCATCGATGCGCTGGTGTTTGTGCCCGGTGCCTGGGAAGTGGCCGACGTCGCCGCGCAGATCCGCGCCCGGGCGAGTGACACCGAGGTGCTGGAATTGCACGGGCAGATCATTCCCGCGATGCAGGACCGTGCCGTTTCCGGGCGCGAACCCCAGGGAGCGCCGCGCATCATCGTCTCCACGTCGCTGGCCGAGTCCTCACTCACCGTTCCCGGGGTGCGGTTGGTCATCGACTCGGGGCTGGCCCGCGAACCGCGCCGGGACGCCGCCCGGGGGATGAGCGGGCTGGTCACGGTCTCCGCTTCGCGGGCCTCGAGCATCCAGCGTGCCGGCCGTGCCGCGCGCCAGGGGCCGGGCACCGTGGTGCGCTGCTTTGCCGAAAAGAGCTTTGCCGCGGCCCCCGCACATCCGCGGGCCGAAATCACCGTGGCGGATCTGGCCTCCGCGGCCCTGGTCCTGGCTTGCTGGGGCGCACCGGGAGGTGCAGGATTGCACCTGCCCGAGCCCCCGCCGGCCTCAAGCCTCGAGGCGGCCACCACGGTGCTGGCCCAGCTGGGCGCGATCGACGAGGCCGGGCACGCCACCGTGCTGGGCCGCCGTCTGGCCTTGATCCCGGCCGACCCCCGGCTGGGCCGTGCCCTGCTTAATGGAGCCCCGCTCTTGGGCGCCGGGCCGGTCGCACAAATTGTCGCCCTGCTGGCCGGGGACTACCGGGCCCAGGCCGCCGACCTCGGCGCGCTGCTGGCTGCCCTGCGCAACGGCCAACATCCGCAGGCAGCCGCCTGGAAACGCGAAAGTTCGCGCCTGGAGCGGATCGCCCGGCAGGAAACAAGCTCCAAGGGAGCGGGAATCGACGCAGCGACAAACCTTGCCTCCGGTCTCGAGCTTGGCCTGGTGACCGCACTTGCCTATCCGGGGCAGGTGGCCCGCAGGGTCGAAAACGCCACCGGCACCACCTACCTGCTGGCTTCGGGGACCCGCGCGGGCCTGCCGGCCGGCAGCCCGCTGGCCCACCACCCTTGGATTGCCGTCGCCGAGGTGGCCCGGGCCGCGGGCCGCGACGCGGCAGGCACCGGGGCCTTGATCCGCGCCGCCGCCCCCATCGACGCGGGCACGGCCCTGCTCGCCGCATCCCACCTGGAAACCGAGGCCGTCAATACGGTCTTTGCCAACGGCAAGCTGTCCGCCCGCAAGGAACACCGACTCGGCGCCATCGAACTTTCCAGCACCCCCATGCCCCCCACCCGCGCCCAGGGCCGGGACGCAGTGTTGGTCGCGTTGCGGGAGCGGGGACTCGGGATGCTGAAATTCTCCCCCTCGGCGCAACTGCTGCGCAGCAGGCTGGGTATGCTGCACCGCGAACTCGGCTCCCCGTGGCCGGCCATGGACGACGCGTCGCTGCTGGATGCTGCAGATCACTGGCTGGCCCCGGAACTCGAGGCGCTCGCCGGGGGAAAATCCCCGGGCTCCCTGGACCTCACCGACGCTCTGCGCCGCCTGCTGCCCTGGCCCGAGGCCACCGCCATGGATGAACTGGTCCCCGAACGCCTCGCGGTGCCCAGCGGGTCCAAGATCCGCATCGCCTACCCGGGAATCGACGAGCCGGAAGCCCCGCCGGTCGTGGCGGTGAAACTGCAGGAGTGCTTCGGGCTGGCGGTCTCCCCGGCGCTGGTGCGCGGCCGGGTGCCGGTGCTCTTCCACCTGCTTTCCCCGGCCGGCCGGCCGCTGGCCGTCACCGATGACCTGGCGTCCTTCTGGTCCGGCCCCTACACGCAGGTGCGGGCCGAGAACCGGGGCCGCTACCCCAAGCACCCGTGGCCCGAGGACCCGTGGACCGCACCGGCAACCAAGCACGTCAAGAAGCGGATGGCCGGCGCGTAGGACCCAAGGTTCCGGCATCCGCGGCGAATCACCGAACGGTTGTTGCCTAGCGCTGCCTGGTGCGGCGAAGGGCCCCAACGACGCCGGTTGACCACGCGGCCCACATCACCAAAAGTGGCTGGAAAAACAGGCGCGACAGCCTGGCCGCATCGCTATCCAGCCCAAAGGCCTCCCGGCGTTCAAGGAACTGGGCGATGTTGCCGGGAAAGACCGCGACGAAGAACGCGGCCACGGCCAATCCCACGGGAACGCGATGGCGCGGCAAGGCAATGAGCGCGGCTCCGAGCCCAATCTCCGCCACGCCCGAAGCGACAACCACGGCGTCCCTGTCGGCCGGCACCCAATCGGGAACCAGCGACCGGAACTCCCTGCGGGCAAAACTCAGGTGGCTCACGCCGGCAAAGGCCAGTAATGAACCGAGGATAATGCCTGCAACCCGGCGTTTAGCGGGCAAGGGTCCTGCAGAAGCGGTCAGTATCCGCAGACGGTCCTTAAATCGAAGAGTCATTTCTGAAACCTAGCACGCGGCCTCGGGTGTTCACCCCGGAACCCCGGCACCCCTGCCGGTGGGATCACCCGATCTGGAGGAGTTTCTCGGTCAGATTCCACAGATCCCGGGAAAGCGGCGCATCGTTGGCCTGCGGATTGGTTTGCGCGACCTTGCGACGGGTGAAGAACTCGCCGGAGGGCCAGGTGCTTCCGCTGTCCTCGGCGGCAAGCCAGATCAGCGTGTCGGCGCCCTTCTTCGGCGTTGCGAGGAACCTGGAGAGGAACCTATTGCCGTAGATGCCTTCCATTGATGCGCCGGGGGCGCGGGAAAATCCTGTGCTGACGATCCCCGGGTGGAATGCCGCGGCGGCCAGGCCCTGCGCACCAAAGCGCCGCTGCAGTTCGCGCGTGAACATGATCTGTTCCAGCTTGGCGTTTCCATAGGCGCGATTGGGATCGTAGTTGCGCTCGGCATTCAGGTCGGAAAAATCCACCTTGCCGTATAGCCGATTTGCCACGCTGGAGGTATTGATGACCGTCGCCTGCGAGGCGATGAGGCGTTCAAGAAGGAGATGGGTGAGGAGAAAAGGGGCAAGATAGTTGACTTGGAAGGTCATCTCGAACCCGTCGGCGGTCTGCTGGCGGACGGGAGTGAAGATGCCGCCGGCATTGTTTGCCAACACGTCGATACGCGGGTATTTCTGGAGCAGCAATGCCGCCAGGCCCCTGACCTCGTCGAGATCGGAGAAATCAACGAGGTAGTGATCGGCGCGGATATCCCGGGCGACGGCAGCGGTTTTTTCCCTGTTCCTGCCAACCACGACCACTTCGTGTCCCATGCGGCCGAGCGCGCGTGCAGCCGCCGCCCCGATCCCATCGCTCGCTCCGGTGATGACGATCGTTCGCCGTTGCATATGGGTGCCTTTCGCCGAGGATAGGGAGGGACAACCCCACTCCGAAGCCTACGCGGCCAGTGCCGGCGGCCGGCGCAGCGCACGGGAAGGATACGAAGTAAGGCCCCGGATCCGGCCTACCGCGGACGTGCGCCCGCAACGCATGCTCCGACAGCGTGGTCCACCGTCCGGGGGCGCCCCAAAAGCCGGATACCCGATTCCGTCCAGCACGACAACCGGCCGGGCGCAGACGCGGACAAACCATGTGCCCAGCCAATGTTACTGGCGGTGACCCTCAGTGAAGAGCCGATGGCAAGGAGACTGGCCCTAGGTGTACGGGAACGCGGAACCCGTCCGCCACCAAGCCACATGGCTCGTTCTGGGCGGGGCCACAGCCGTGACAAATCCCTGACTTCTAATGTATTCATCAAATGACAGCGCTCCACTCAGGGGCCAACCCAGAACCAAGGACCCAAACCCATGGACACCCAGCACACGAACCGGCCAGCGACTTCGGGCCACCCGAGCTACAAGGGACGGGCCCTGCCGCGGCCAGGCGAGGACCTCGAGGACCAGGGGCTCGGCTTCGATGTCCAGACGCTGCTCGGGCGCCGCAGCGCGCTGAAGGCCTTCGGGGTCGGCGCCCTCGCCCTGGGCCTGGCCGCGTGTACTGCCACGGGCACGACGGGAAACGCCGCAGGCGCCTCGGGCACCTCAGCGGGGGAGATCCCCGACGAAACAGCCGGCCCCTACCCGGGCGACGGGTCCAACGGCCCGGACGTGCTTGAGCAAAGCGGCATCGTGCGCAGCGACATCCGCTCCAGCTTTGGGGATGCCAGCGGCACCGCCGCCGGTGTGCCCATGGTCCTGGAACTGAACATCAAGGACCTGGCTAACGGTTCGGCGGCCTTCGCTGGCGTCGCCGTCTACGTGTGGCACTGCGACAGGGACGGAAACTACTCGATGTACTCGCAGGCCGTCGAGCAGGAGAACTACCTGCGGGGCGTGCAGGTCGCCGATGCGAAGGGCGCCGTGCGCTTCACCAGCATCTTTCCTGCCTGCTACACCGGGCGCTGGCCGCACATCCACTTCGAGGTCTACCCCGACGCGGCATCGATCACCGACTCGGGCAACGCCATTGCCGTCTCGCAGGTGGCCCTGCCCGAAGACGTTTCCGTGATGGTCTACGCGGGCGCCGGGTACGAGTCCTCGGTGAAGAACCTCGCCCAGGTGTCCCTGGAAAGCGACAACGTCTTTGGCGACGACGGCGGGGCCAGCCAGCTGGCGACCGTCACCGGGGACACCGCCACCGGCTACAAGGTGGTGCTGGATATTGGCGTGGATACCCGCACCGCGCCGACCGGAGGGGCGAGTCCCGGCGGGGGCGGTGCCCCTGGCGGCGGCGGTCAGGGCGGAACGCCACCCAGCGGCGGACCCGGCGGAACCCCGCCGAGCGGTGCGCCCGGAGGCTCCGACAGCTAAATTGTCGGGGCCCAGGGCCCAGGGGAGGGCAAGGCCTGCCGCATACACGGCGCAGCCGACCACAAGACCGGCCGGCACCTGTGTGGAGGTGTGGTCCTTCAGCTCGATGCGCGACCATCCCACGGTTGCCGCAAGGGCAAGGGCAAGCGCCAACGCGGGGCCAACCTGCCCCACGGGTGTCAGGAGCTCCAACGCCACATAGGCCGCCACCGCGCTGTGGACCGAAAGCTTTCAGACGAGGTTTGCCAGCAGACACACGAGCAGATCCAGGAATATGGTTCCCACGGCACTGAAAAGACTTGGGGGAGCGTCAAATACGAAGAGCAGCAGGGCGCCGACCACCAGAGAGGTTCCGGCCATCGCCATCACCGGTGCTCGTTGCCGGCGATCGCCGACGTGGTGATCGGTGATCTTTCCGCGGTGCTTCATCCATAGCAGCACGCCAAAGGGCAGTCCCGTCACGAAGAAGAAGGCAACCAGGGCCTGGGGCCAGCTGGTTCCCGGCGTGAGAAACGGCTGCGGCAGCAACAGCACGCTCACCAGGATCGCCGGGGACAGGATTTCGGTCACGTACCGCGCTGCCGGCGGCGTGGGAGTTTCGCTCATCCAATGATCATTCGAAAGATCGTCGATCGGCAGCGGGTCGTGGCGGGAAGCGCTGATGGCAAGGGCACCGCAGCGGTGCCCTTGCCACGGCCGTGATCCTAGGCGAAAGCGGAAATGCCGGTGACCGAGCGGCCGATGATCAGCGCCTGCACGGTCTCGGTGCCCTCATAGGTGTGGATCGCCTCGATGTCGGCGATGTGCCGCGCCACCCGGTGCTTGAGCAGGATGCCGTTTCCGCCGAGCAGGTCACGGGCGTTGGACGCGATGCCGCGGGCCAGACGCGTGCAGGTGAACTTCGCCAGCGATGCCTGCACCGGGGTCAGCGTGCCTGCCTCTTCGCGGCGGGTGGCCTGCATGACGGTCAACTGCATGGTGGCAAGCTCCGAGTGCATGCGGGCCAGGCGTTCCTGCACGATCTGGCTGGCTGCAAGCGGCCGGCCGAACTGGATGCGCTGGGCCGCGTACTGCACGGCCGTCTCGTAGCAGGCGGTCGCGTGTCCCACCGCCGACCAGGCGACACCCAGGCGCGTGGCGAAGAGGACCTTGGAGGTGTCCTTGAAGCTGTTGGCTCCGGGCAGCACGTGCGAATCCGGGACAAAGACGTTCTCCATGCGGATATGCGCCTGCCAGATCGCGCGCAGGGACAGCTTGCCCTCGATCGTGGTGCCGGTGTAGCCCTCCCACTCCTGCTGCACGATGAAGCCGCGGACCTTGTTCTCCTCATCGCGCGCCCACACGATGGTGATCCCGCCGGTGGATCCGTTGCCGATCCACTTCTTCTCGCCATTGATCCGGTACCCGCCATGAACGCGCACCGCGCGGGTTTCCAGCGAGACGGAGTCCGAACCGTGGGTGGGTTCGGTCAGGGCGAAGGCGCCGAGCACCTCGGCATTGGCCAGCTTGGGGCCCCAATGAGCAATCTGTTCGGGGGATCCGCACTCGGTGATGGAGCGCAGGGCCAAGCCTGCCTGCACGGCGGCAATGGTGCCCACCGAGCCGTCGGCGCGGGAGAGCTCCATATTCACCAGTCCGGCGGCCAGTACGCTCATCTCCGGGTAGCCCTCGAGGGCGAGCCCGTCGCGCAGCAAATCCAGCTCGCCCAGGCGCTTGGCCAAGTCCAGTGGGTAGTCGGCGGCGTCCCAGTACTTGTCGATGACCGGGCGGACCTCCTGAAGACCGAAGGCACGGGCGCGGTCCCAGTATTCGCGGTCCGCGGCATTGACATCTTCGAACAAGCCGGCCGGGTCGACATCAACCTCGCCCCACAACTCGTACTCGGGTTCAACGACACCCACGGGGAATTCGGTGTTCAGGCTGGCTTCAATGCTCATGGCGTGGCTGGTGCCCTTTCGATGTCGACGGAAATGTCGCTAGGGCACCAGCATACTGGAACTCAGTGTCAGGTCAAGGCACTGCGTTTCATTTGGTGGGTTGTGCCTGCCATTCGGTCTCAAGCAGTGCGTAGCAGTAACCGTCCATCCAGGTGCCATCACGGTGCAGGGCGCCTGCCACCAGGTGAGCCTCCCGGCGCATCCCGAGGCGTTCCATCAGCTTCCACGAGCGTACATTGGCACTGAAGCAACGCGCATGGACTCGGTGCAGACCCAACTCCTCGAAACCTATTCGCAGCGCCGCAGCCACTGCCTCGCTGGCAAGTCCGCGCCCGGAGAAGGCCGGATTCAATGACCAGCCAAGTTCCGCCTCGGCGCTCATGGCGGCATTCTTGGATTCGGTCTGGGACCAGGCATCCTGACGGCGAATCACTACCTCGCCCACGACGTAGCCATCAAACTCCACCACCACCAGCCGCTCGCGAAGATGCGCAGGGTCATCATAGGAAACCCGGTACGACGCAAAGTCGTCCCATGTGGTGGTGACCCACCGCGAGACCTCCGGCAGTTGCCGGTAGGTCCATGTTGCCTCGGCATCCCGGGCAGCCGCCGGGCGCAGTTCCAAGCGCTCGGTGATCACCGGCCAGGGCAGCACATCGCGCAACGTTGTTGTCGTGTGCGGTCGTGCCTCGGTTGCGCGGGCGGTCTGTTGCTCAGCTCCTGACATTATTCAAGGCCTCGCGTACCTGGGAGAGCACCGCCTCGGTGTCCGGGGCGCCGCCGGCGATGGTGATGACCACCGTGGTCGGCTCCGGGGCGGGAACCGATTCCTGGGGTTCGAGCACCGGAGCGTACAGGGCGCCGAGTGCGTTCAGCTCACTCTCGAGCTCCGGGCGGCGGGCCTCCTCGGGGTGGCGCAGCCAGCGGCGCAGGTGGTCGTTGTGCACCGCGACCACTCCGGACGCGAAGGCAATGCACATGGCCCGCCCGTGAGCCAGCGAGTACAGGCCCCGATCTCGCAGGTGGTTGCGGAAGACGCGCTCATAGCGGTGGATGGAGACCAGCTCCCGGTCGCGCAACGAGGGCACATCCAGCAGCAGCCGGTGGCGCAGCTCGGCGGCCTCGGGCCGGGCGGTGTGCTGATCAAAGACCGTCAGTCCCGCGTTGACCAGGGAGCGGACCGGGCCCGCGGAGGAGGTGGCAAGCACCGTTTCCAGGTGGTGGATGATGGTCTCCATGTCGGCGAAGACCATTTCCTCCTTCGAGCCGAAGCGCCGGAAGAAGGTGGAACGAGAGATGCCCGCAGCCTGGGCCAGCGCGTCGACACTGGTGGCGTCGAAGCCCTTTTCCACAAGCAGGCGCAGCGCGGCATCGGGAACCGCGGAGGAGGTGATCATGAACGCGAATCTAGCACGCCACCCGTTTCCCCCACCCCCTGGAGGACGCCGGATTGCGCGAATGTGTTTCAAGCCACAGGCCGTGCCGGCACCCACACTTGCCCCGCGCCACACCGGGGGAGCTCTAGCCGTGGCGGAGGGCCAAACCATAGGGTGGGGTGAGAAGTAGCAGAACCGCGACCCACGACCAGGAGAAAAACACCATGGGCTTCAACATTGCCAACGCCGCACTACGACTCGTCTCGGGTGCCTACATCCTCAACAGCGGCATCGGGAAGCTGCGGATGCCCGCCGAATCCGCCGAGGGCCTGCAATCCATGACCGCCAACGCCATCCCGCAGGTCAACAAGATTGAACCCGCGCTCTTCGGCAAGGCGCTGGCAGCCGGGGAAATCGCCGTGGGCTCCGCCCTGCTCACCCCGTTCATCCCCTCGCGCATGGCCGGCCTGGGACTGGGCGCCTTCGCGGCAGGGCTGGTCGCCACCTACCTGAAAACCCCGGGGCTGACTGAGTCAGACGGCATCCGCCCGACGCCCAACGGGGTGCCGATGGCCAAGGACTTCTGGCTCGCCGGCATCGCCATCGCCCTGGTCTTCGGCCGCGGCAAGCACAAGACCAAGATCAAGGAAGTCGCCGCCAAGAAGTAGTCCCCGTGCCGCGCCCGCGAGGGGGCGCGTGCGGGGTCAGTTCCTGCGCGCGCCCTTGCGGAACATCGCGGCCAGCAGGGCCGCGGCCATGGCCACGATCCCCGGCAACAGCAGCGCCTGGCCCAGGGCCAGGGAGAAGGCCTGGTGCAGGAACTCGGGCACTGCGGCCCCGGTTCCCGGCTCGGCCAGGGAGCCTGTCACCACGGAGGCGGGCCCGTCGGCGGCAAGCGCCGCAACCGCCTTTTCGGATTCCGCCGCGATGCGCGATTCCATCATCAGCGCGATCAGCGCCGAGCCCAGCACCGCCCCTACCTGCCGAGTGGTGTTGTAGACCCCGGATCCGGCACCGGCATCCGCCTGGCCCAGGTCGCGGGTGGCGGTCAGCGAGACCGCGGGCCAGATCATGGCGGAGCCCAGCCCCATGAACACCGGCGGGAGCAGCAAGAGCCAGAACGGGGTGTCGGCGCGCAGCACCAGTCCGTACCAGGTGATCGAGGCGCCAAAGAGGAAGAATCCGGGGATTGCGAAGTACTTGGCCTCCACCTTCCCGACGTTCTTGCCGATCACCGGGGCCAACGCGCCGGCAACGACCGCCATGGGCGCGAGCATCAGGGCCGAGAGCGTCGGGGTGAGACCGCGCACCGACTGCAGGTAGAGGATCATCGGGAAGCTCATGGCGGTGATCGACAGGCCCATGAAGGCGATGGCGACGTTTGCCAGCGAGAAGTTCCTGTCCCTGAACAGGCGCAGCGGCACCAGCGGCTCGGCGCGGGTGGCGGCCTGCCACCAGATGAACAGCCCCAGCAGCACCACTCCGCCACCGATCAGGTGCCACGATCCGAGGGGTCCCAGGAATGGGCCCCATTGATGCGTGTTGCCCTCCTGGATGCCGAAGACCAGGGCGAACATGGCCACGGCGCTCAGGCCCACGCCCAGCCAGTCGAACGAGTGCGAATGGCG
Organism: Paeniglutamicibacter sp.; assembly: GCF_046714615.1. NCBI lineage: Bacteria > Bacillati > Actinomycetota > Actinomycetes > Micrococcales > Micrococcaceae > Paeniglutamicibacter > Paeniglutamicibacter sp. The sequence continues at coordinate 19,896 of NZ_JBKKAP010000017.1, read as the reverse complement.
CTCAAGTTCGGGCACCTTGAGAAGCACCCGCCAGATCGCCAGCACGCCGATGGGCACATTGACGAAGAAGATCCATTCCCAGCCCAGGGTGTCGACGAAGATGCCGCCCAGGATCGGGCCCACCAGCGTGGCGATGCCCGCCACCGCGCCCCACAGGCCCGTGGCCGCGCCACGCCGGGCATAGGGGAACATCCGGGTAATGAACGTCATGGTCTGCGGGCTCATGAGCGAGGCGCCCAGTCCCTGCACCACGCGCGCAACGATCAGCGTGGTGACGTCGCCCGCGAGCCCGCACCACAGCGAGGATACAGTGAAAACGACCAGGCCGATGAGGTAGATGGTGCGCGGGCCGAATCGATCTCCCAGCCGCCCGGTGATCAGCAGCGGCACCGCGAACGCCAGCAGGTACGCGCTGTTGACCCAGATGACGCCGTTGATGTCGGTGTCCAGGGAGTTCATGATCGCCGGCATGGCAGTGGAGACGATGGTGGAGTCCACCGGGATCATGAAGAAGCCGATGGCCAGCGCCCACAGGGCACCCCACGCACGCTTGTCCGCTTCGGTATCCGCCACGCGCTGGTTCACATTCACCGCCCGAGTTTACGCCCGGGCGCAGCGCAGCAACAGACACTTGAGCCGCACCTCACAGTGCACTGTTTTTTGCGCCTAGGGCAGGTTGACGACGCCGTCGATGCAGGTCACCGAATGCCCGGCAATCCACACGCCGGCGGCGTCGGAATCCACGTGCAGGATCGCCGATCGGCCCAGCCGCGTTCCCTGGCGCACGGTGTAGGAGGCGGGGGCCAGGCCGGTCCCGGTGAGCCACTCGCCGAAGCCCGCATTCAGGGATCCGGTGGCAGGGTCCTCCTGCAGGCCCTCGCCGGGGCAGAAGGCGCGCACCTCGTAGTCGGCCGGCGCCCCGGTGACGACGTTGCGGAAACGCTGGGCGCCGCGGCGTTCGTCGGCGGCGGAAACGGGGCGCAATTCCTCGCGCGCACCTGCCGGACGGGCCTCGGGCACATTCGGGTCGTAGGAACGGGCGGGAACCCCGCCGACGGTGTGCGGGCCGATGACCCCGATCTCCAGCCCGGCAAGGGCCGAATAATCAGGCTCCAGGGAGAGCACCAGGTCCGCATCGCGCAGCAGCAGCCCTGCCCAGTTCGGCCCGTTGACCAGCCATTGGTGCGCCAGCACGTCCTCGCGCTTGATGCCCAGCCCGCCCAGCGCCCATTCCAGCACATCGTCTTCGAGCTCGCCGGTGCGCATCAACGGCGGGGCCTTGAACGCCAGGGACTCGGGGTCCTCGCCGGGGACGCGGCGGACCTCGATGAGCCCGGCCCCGCATTCCTGGATCAACCCGGCGGGGTTCTTGGGCACCCCTCCGGCCTCGAGCCAGGCGTGCGCAGCCCCCAGGGTGGGGTGTCCGGCGAAGGGCAGCTCGGTGGTGGTGGTGAAGATCCGTGCCCGGTAGTCGGCGTCCGGGTGCGTTGCCGGCAGCAGGAACACGGTCTCGGCGAGGTTGGTCCAATTGGCGAAGCCCAGCATCTGCGCATCGCTGAGCCCCTCGCCGTCAAGCACCACGGCCAGGCCGTTGCCGGTGTAGGGGGAGGAGGAGAAGACGTCTACTTGCTTGTACGGGCGGGCAATACTCATGGATGAATCGTGTCACATCCGCCTGCGCCGCGTCCCGGATGACGCCGTTTTGTCATCCAAGTCCCGCGGCCGCGTCCCCGTTGCGCCCCCTTGGCCGGGGCGGGGCGGGGCGGGGCGGGAAAGGCGTGCAGGGAAAGGGCACCGGCCCGGCGCCACGAGACCGTGGTGCCGGACCGGTGCCCGCGGGGTTCCCGCACCCCCCTACCAACGATGGGCCACATCGATCACCAGGCGGCTGGTCCCGTCGGTGCCGGTGAGCACGAAGGTGCGGAACGGCAGCCGGGCGCGGACGCCCAAGCCGAAGGAAGTCTGCCCCTCATAGCTGCCCAGGAACGCGATTTGCCGGAAGGTGGTGTATCCGGAAACGTTCTTGGCGTTGGTCCGGTTGGCCGGGTTGTAGGTGGGGACCCCGGAGCTGGTGTAGGCCGGTGCCTTCACGATGATGCGCAAGTCCGCGGCCCCTGACAGCGGGACCAACTTGCCCTGTCCCTCGGTGTAGACGGCGTTGACGTAGCGCACGTCGTAGCCTTTCACCTTGCCCTTGAGGTCGATGACCATCCGGTCAAAGCAGGCGTGGCGGCCGGTGCGGACGTTGGTGATCGTGGCGGACGAGTATCCGGCGACCGAGTCGGCGACCGAGCCCCACATGATGCCGCAATACGGTGCCGTGACCGCAGTGGCGGTTGCCGCGGGGGAAACGGGGGAGATGCCGAGTCCCGCAATGAGTAGTGCGCCGGCCAGGCCGGCGGTGATCCTGGATTTCATGATGTTCCTCGCTAGGGGCGAAATTTCGGGTGGAGGTGGGTGGTGAAATCAGCATGCGCGCCGGGAAATGGCGCCGCAAGGGGGGTTATGCACAATCGATGGCATTGCAACACACAGGAGATATGACGGACGTCGTACGGCGATATCCAGCGCTCGCCCATGGGCGTATGACAACCTGTTGATATGCAGATCTTTGCCACCGGAACATTGGACGACGCCCTGAACGAGGTTGTGGAGAACACGAACGCATTACCGGAGACCATCCGACCGTGGGTTGTGGTTGCAATCGGGTTACTGGCCGCCGTGCTCATCACCGTGGTCGTGTCGTTCATTCTCAACCGCATGCTCCACCGGATCCAGGGGCTTGCACCCGATCGGCGACTGCGGCGGATGCCGCTGCTGCTCACCCTGGCCTTCTCCATCACCAAGATCGCCGTGGGGGTGTCCTTCGCCCCGAACCAGTGGGTCACCCTCTGGCAGTTCCTGCTGCTGCTGGGACTGATCAGCTCCATCGCCTGGCTGCTGATCGCCGCGATGGGAATCCTGGAGGACATCCTCCTGGCCAAGTATCGCGAGGACGACGGGAACCCCCGGCGACTGGCCAAGATCCAAACGCAGGTCGGACTGCTGCGCCGGGTGGTCGGCGCATTGATCATCACCCTGGCGGTTGCAGGGGCCCTGCTCACGATTCCCGAGGTCAGGGCGCTGGGCGCCGGACTGTTGGCCTCGGCCGGCCTGATTTCCGTGGTCGCGGCGCTCGCCGTGCAATCCTCGCTGGCCAATGTCTTCGCCGGGCTGCAGATCGCCTTCACCGATGCGATCCGGGTCAACGACACCGTGGTGGTGGAGACCCAGCGAGGATCCATCGAGGAAATCACGCTCACCTACGTGGTGGTGCTGTTGCTGGACGGGCGACGGCTGATCATCCCCTCGACCTACTTCACCACGACCCCGTTCGAGAACTGGTCGCGCCGAAGCACCGAGATCAGCGGTTTCGTACTGCTGGACTTGAACTGGAACGCGCCCATCGAGCACCTGCGCACACGCACCGAGCAATTGCTCGCCTCCACCGATTTGTGGGACGGGCGCACCGGAAACCTGAACGTGACCGATGCCATCGGCGGCATCCTGAAGATCACGATTGCGCTCAGCGCCAGGAACCCCGGGGACCTTTACGACCTGCGAAACTACGTCCGCGAGCACCTGATCGCCGAATTGGGCAGGGACTATCCCGACACGCTGCCCAAGCCCATGATGCCGGGCGCGACCCCGGCCTGACCGCCCGGCCGTACTTAGAGGTGCAGCGCGGCAGGTCCGTAATCCGCGCGGTCCCGGGCCGCGGCGGTGCGTTCGCGCAGGATCGCCACCATCTCGTCGGCCTTGGCGATCAGGTCCCTGATCGCCGCATCGTCCCGGTCGACCCAGCGGGTCAGCGGTTCGGCATGGGTCGGGACGAAGTCCTTGTGCGGCTCCCATACAAAAAGCGTGCGTTCGGCGCCGAGCACGTATTGCTGCCAGAACACCTGCCGCAGGTAGTTCCGCGGGATCGTCTTGAACGGCTTGTTGGTGGTCTTGATTTCCGCCAGCTCCACGCGCCCGGCCTCGCGGATCCCCAACCCGTCGGGGGTGGCCAGGTGGATGTGGTTCTCCGCCGCGTGGAAGAGCTGGGTGGAGGGCATGATCCCGAAGTTCTCCTGCACCCATGCGGCGATCACCGGTTCGCGTGCCCGTCCGTGGTCGGTGTACGGGTTCCCGCCGAAGCCAGAACCGTGCAGCTTGTCCCAGGCCGCCGACTGGATGGACTTCGGGGTGGAAAGCTTGGCCGCGTCGGTGGCGGTGATGCCCTGCGAACGGGCCCGCAGCCACGCGATCCGGTCCGAGGAATCGGCGACGATGCGTCGAAGGCAGGCGGCGGGGGCGGGTTCAACAGGCGAGGGGATCACTGACCCATTGTTCACAATAAATCCCCGCACCGCGAACCGGCGGCGCGCCGCGGACCCTCGGCCGGGCGCCGGCGCCACCGTGCCCGCCCCCGCACTGGCAGGGGCAGCGGGCCGCACGTAGCATTGGCACCAGGGACGTTGGCGCATCTTCGGCGCCCGCGGACAAACGCAACGGATACGCCGAGGCAAGGGAGAACCACCATGGAACGCAGTCTTGGCGTCAGCACCCGGGTGTGGACCCCGCGGCTCACCGACGCATCCCTCGCCGAGCTGGCGGCACATGCCGCACGCCTGGGTTTCGACGCCATCGAGCTGCCCCTGGAAAACCCGGGCGACTGGGATGCCGCTGCCGCCCGCGAGCTGTTGGACCGCCATGGACTGGCCCCGGTGCTCGTCGGGGTGATGACCCCGGGCCGGAACCTGGTTGCCGCCCCCGAAGCGGAAATCACTGCCACCCAGGAATACCTGGGGGCGTGCATCGATGCGGCCGCCGAGCTCGGCGCCATCACGCTCGCCGGTCCGCTCTACGCGTCGCCCGGGCGCACCTGGGCGATGACCGAGTCCGAACGAGAGGCCGCCTACGCGCAATTGCGCACCAGCCTCGCCCCGCTGGTTGACCGTGCGGTGGGCCGCGGCGTCACCCTGGCCATCGAGCCGCTCAACCGCTACGAAACCAGCTTCATCAACACCGTCGATCAGGCCTTCGACGCCCTCGAGCCACTGCTGGGCCCGGGCCTGGGCATGCTCCTTGACAGCTATCACATGAACATCGAGGAACGGGACATCGCTGCGGCCATCGCCCGCGCCATGGGGCACATCGCGCACGTCCAGGTCAGCGGGAACGACCGAGGGGCGGTTGGCGCCGACCACTTCGATTGGCACGGCTTCATCCACGCGCTGGACCTGGCCGGCTTCACCGGGCCGCTCTGCCTCGAATCGTTCGTGCCCGGCAACGCGTCCATCTGGCGGCCGCTGGCCAGCAGCCAGGATGCGCTCGCGGCCGACTCCCTGGGCTACCTGAGGAACCTTCAGGCCGGCGGGTTGCGCTAGCGCGCCACTGCCGCGAGGTGAGGGCCGGCAGCCCGTGGAGCTAGTCCAGGGCCAGCGCCGCGGCGGCCAGCACCTGCTGCACGCTGGGCACCCCGGAGGCCCGGAACACCTCGGTGCCCTCGCGGAGCACCACCAGCGTCGGGGTCGACACGATGCCGGCGGATTCGGACGTCTCGAGGTTCGACGGCACATCGACCTCCCGGAAGTGTGCCTGCGGCAGTAGTTTTTCCGCGCTCCCGAGCACGGAGCGGGCACGCACGCACGGTGCGCAAAAGGCGGAGGTGTAAAGGACGAGTTCCATCACCGGGGTACAACCGTCGCCAGACGCATTCGATTCCCGCCAGCCACCCATTGTGCCCAAGGAGGCCTGGGAGGATCATCGGACCCACCATCAATGGAACAGGGCGAGGGACGATGCGAAGCACAATCTTGGGAGCTGCCGCCGGACTGCTGTGGTCGGCAACAATGCGCATCTACATGAGGAACCTCGTCGGCGACGCCGCGCGGACCAATGCCCGGAACACCATGGTGGGGATCATGCTTCCCGGGGCGATCACGGGCGCGTTGCTGGCGCGCAGTGCCGACCTGCGCGCGGTCGCCCCGGAACGAAACCTGGACCTGTACTCGGCCAGCCCGCTGGTCTTCGCGGCCTGCACGCTGCCGCTTCCCGGACTCATGCGCAAACTCATTGAAACCGGCGAGGGGTCCAACGCCATCGCGACCCCCTTGCTGGGCATGGCCGGCGGCATGGTGCTGGCCGGCCGCGGTCCGCTCTGGGCACGGATTGCCGCCGGCACGATCGTCGCGGGGCACATTCCGCTGCTGGCCGCGATCGGTCCGAAGTTCTTCTTGCCATCCCCGCCCACCGGGCGCGAACGCGTGGCATTCGCCTTGAATAACCTGATCTACGGCGCCTGCATGGTGGCGTTGGCCGCGGCGTGCTCCATCCCGTTGCGCCGGGGCCGCCCCCTCCCTGACGGCAAGGAACGGCCGCAGCTCTAGGTCCACCCGCCGCAGCTCTAGGTCCACCAGCCACGGATCCACGGAGTGGGTGGCCGACGGGCCCGGGACAAACCATCGTCGGAGCGGTTCCGGTCCGTCGCAAGATGCCGCCGCCCCCGCCGACGACTCGGTCCCGAGGGGCGGTACCGCCTGCCCGGCGAGGCCTTTAGCCCTGCTGGAACGTGTCCCAGTTGGCGGCAAGCTTCGAGTTGCGCCGTCCGTAGCCGAGGTAGATCGCGGCGCCGATGACCATCCACACCGCGAAGACGACCCAGGTCGTGACCCCGAGGTTCAGCATCAGGTAGCCGCAGAAGAGGATCGCGAGGATCGGCGTCAGGGGGTAGAGCGGCACCTTGAAGGTACGTGGCAGCTCCGGCTGCGTGCGGCGCAGGAAGATCACGGCCAGGGACACCAGCGAGAACGCGAAGAGCGTGCCGATGGAAGTCGCGTCGGCCAGCTGGCCCAGCGGAACCAGACCGGCCACCAGGGCCACGATGCCGCCGGTGATCCAGGTTCCGGCCACCGGTGCGCCGTTGCGCTTGCTGATCCGCCCGAAGACCGCCGGCACCATGCCGTCGCGGCTCATCGCCACGAGGATGCGGGTCTGGCCGTAGAGCACGGTGATCACGATCGAGACGATGGCCAGCACTGCGCCGGCGGCAAAAAGCAGTGCCACCCAGCCCTGCCCGGTGACCTCCTCGAGCAGCTGCACCAGGGCGGCCTCCTTGCCCTCGAACCAGGTCCACTGGCGGGCGCCGATCGCGGCGATGGCCACCAGGATGTACAACGCGGTGATGATGACCATGGACAGCACGATGGCCCGCGGCAGGTCGCGCTGCGGGTTCTTCGCTTCCTCGCCGGCCGTGGAGGCCGCGTCGAAGCCGATGTAGGAGAAGAACAGGCGCGCAGCTGCCGCCGAGACCCCGGCGGTGCCCATGGGCAGCAGCGGGTCGAAGTTCCCGGAGGTGAAGGCGCTGAAGGCGATGACGATGAAGAACACCAACACCGCGATCTTGATGAAGACCAGCACGGTGTTGACCATGGCGGATTCCCTGGTGCCGCGCACCAGCAACACCGTGGCGAACAGGACGATCAGCAGGGCGGGGATGTTGAACACGCCGCCGTCGCTGCCCGGGGGATTGGTCAGTGCCGCGGGCAGGTCGATGCCCAGCGAGCGGGCCATCTCATTGAGGTATTCTCCGGCACCCACCGCGATCGCCGCCACGGAGACCGCGTACTCGAGCACCAGGCACCATCCGCAGATCCAGGCCAGGCCCTCACCCATGGTCGCGTACGTGTAGGTGTAGCTGGACCCGGACACCGGGACCGCGCCGGCCATTTCTGCGTAGGACAGCGCGGCGAAGAGTGCCGCGAGTCCGGCGATGGCAAAGGAGATCCACACCGCGGGCCCGGCCATGGGCACCGAGGAGGAGAGCACCACGAAGATGCCGGTGCCCAGCGTGGCGCCGACGCTGATCATGGTCAGGTGCAACAGCCCGAGCGTGCGGCGCAGCTTGGGTCCGTCGCCGGTCCCGTTGCCGGCCTCGGCGATGAACGACTCGATAGGCTTGCGGGCACCCAGTTGCTGGCGCAGCGTCGGACGTGTGGCGCCCGGTGCGATGTTGTGCGTGGTCATGTACGCAATTTTTGCATTCTTCCGGGGACGCGATATTTGCTGCAGTTGGCAGTCGATCGCCCAAAAACCGCGCAATATGCAGGTCAATGAATAGTTATTAGCAGCTGCCGCTGTCTCGCATTGTGGGCAAACTTACCCGAATCCCACCGAAATCCGGTATTTTTCACGGCTTCAGAGACCGAATTCGGGATGCGCAGGGCAGTCACCCTTACGCAAAACCATTCATTCGCCCGAACGCGATTCCACCAGAGCCGCCCCGGGGCATGGAAAGGGCGGCTCCGCGGGGAACCGAATTCCTCGCGAGTCCGCCCGAGACTTTCCGCCGCCTGCAGCTCGCCGCACGCTCGCCGCACGCTCGCCGCACGCTCGCCGCACGCTCGCCGCACGCGCGATCAGGCGAAGTACACGCCGATCCGGTTGCCGTCGATCTCCTCAATGCGGATGTCGATGTCGTACACGTCGCGCAACACGTCCCCGGTCATGATCTCCGCCGGCGTCCCTTGGTGCACCAGCACGCCCTCGCGCATCGCCAGGATGGTGTCCGAGTAGCAGGAGGCGAAATTGATGTCGTGGATGACGATGACCACGGTCTTGCCCAGCTCGTCGGCCAGCCGGCGGATCATGCGCATCATTTCCACCGAGTGCTTCATGTCCAGGTTGTTCAGCGGCTCGTCAAGCAGCAGGTAGTCGGTGTCCTGGGCCAGCACCATGGCGATGTAGGCGCGCTGGCGCTGCCCGCCGGAGAGCTCGTCCAGGAACCTGTCGGCCAGCGGCGTCAGGTCCAGCTGCTCCATCGCCTCAAGGATGTGCCGCTCGTCCTCCGCGGTCGGGTGGCCCCCCGAGTGCGGGAAGCGGCCGAAGCCCACGAGGTCGCGCACGCGCAGGCGCATGGTGATGTGGTTTTCCTGCCGCAGGATCGCCATCGACTTGGCCAGTTGCTTGCTGGGGGTGCGCCCGATATCCAGGCCGGCGATCGAGACGGAACCGGCGTCCATCGGGATCAGCCGCGAAATCAGCGAGAGCAGCGTGGATTTCCCCGCGCCGTTGGGCCCGATGATGGAGGTGACCCCGCCGGCGGGAATGGTGGTGCTTACCGCGTCCACCACGGTGGTCCCGGAGTATGACTTGGTCACCGAATCAATGCAAATCACTTCAGGGAACCCTTCAACAGCAGGTAGAGGAACAGCAGTCCGCCGACGAACTCGATGATCACGCTCAGTGCCGTGGCAAAGCCGAAGACGCGCTCCAGCACCAGCTGGCCGCCGATCAGCGTGATGGCACCGAGAAGGCAGACGATGGGAATCAGGGCGGCGTGGGAGAACTTGCGCACCATCTGGTAGGCCAGCGAGACCACCAATAGCCCGAAGAAGGTCACCGGCCCCACCAGCGCGGTGGAGATCGCGACCAAGATCGAACAGAGCACCAGCACCAGCGTGACGATGCGCCGGTGGTCCACGCCCAGGTTGACGGCCGTGTCGCGGCCGAGGGCCAGCACGTCGAAGGTCTTGCGCAACTTCCACACCACGCCGGCCACCAGCGCCACGATGGCCGCCGAGATTCCCAGCAGCACCGAGTCGACCTGGTTGAAGGAGGCGAAGAACAGATCCTGCAGCACGATGTATTCGCTCGGTTCCATCAACCGCTGCAGCAGCGAGGAGAACCCGCGGAAGAGCGTGCCGATGACGATGCCCACCAGCAGCATCAGGTGCAGCGAGCCGGTGCCGCCGGTGAACAGCCAACGGTAGAGCAATGCGGAGAACACGATCATCAGCCCCACCTCCACCCCGAACTTTAGCGCGGGGGAGGCTGTGAGCAGCGTGGAGGAGCCCAGCGTGAACACCAGGGCGGTCTGGATCAGGATGTACAGGGCGTCGAACCCCATGATCGAGGGGGTCAGGATGCGGTTGGCCGTCACGGTCTGGAACATCAACGTCGACAGGCCCACGGCGACCGCGACCACCAGCATGGCCCCGACGCGGATGCCGCGGCGGGTCAACGCGTAGGAGAGGTTCCCGCGTAGCTCCAGGGTCATGAACGCGGCGATGCAGCCCAGGACGACGACCGCCAGGACGATGATCAGCGTTCCGGGTGAAATGGTCTTGGGGGACAGCGAACGCAGCGTGAACCCGGCGCGCGGACGGCGCGGCCCGGGGTTCCCGGGGACCGAAGCAGGAACGGGGGCGAGGGTCTTAGGCATTGGACTTCCTGGTTTTCAGCAGCAGGGCCAGGAAGATGATGGCGCCAAGCACGCTCATCACCATGCCCACGGGGACCTCGTAGGGGAAACGGATGGTGCGTCCGATGATGTCGCACAGCAGCACGAAGCCCGCGCCGAAGAGTGCGGTCCAGGGCACGGCCCGGCGCAGGTTGTCGCCGAAGAGCAGCGAGACGATGTTCGGCACGATCAGACCCAGGAACGGCACGGCGCCCACGGTGGTGACCACCACGGCGGAAATCAGCGAGACCAGCACCAGCCCCAGGCGCATGATCGCCTTGTGGTTCATGCCCAAATTGGTGGTGAAGTCCGCACCCAGGCCCGCGACGGTGAACCTGTCTGCGGCGAGGTAGCCGGCCAGCGTGAGCGCGGCGACGAGCCACAGAAGCTCGTAGCGCCCGCGCAGCACCCCGGAGAAGTCGCCGATCATCCAGTTGCTCAGCGTCTGGAGCAGATCGTACTTGTAGGCGAAGAACGTGGTGACCGAGCCGATGACACCGCCGAGCATGATGCCCACGATGGGCACCAGCAGCGTGTTGCGGGCCGGCAGTCGACCCAGCACGGCCAGGAAGAGTGCGGTGCCGCCGAGCGCAAACACGCCTGCCACGCCCATCTTCAGCATGATGGGGGCGGCGGGCAGTGCGACGGTGACCACCAGGATGCCCAGGGTCGCGGACTCCACGGTGCCCACGGTCGAGGGTTCGACGAAGCGGTTGCGCACCATCAACTGCATGATCAGCCCCGCGACCGCCACCGCGGTTCCGGCCAGCACGACGGCCAGGGTGCGCGGCACCCGGGAGATCCACAACAGGTCCCATGCCTCGGGGTCGCCGGCCAGCAGCTGCGGCAGGGTGACGTTGGAGACCCCGACGAACAGGCTCACGGCCGACAGCAACAGCACGGCGATGGTGCCAAGAAGAAGCCAGGTGGATTCCGAGGGTTTTCTGGAACGCCGGCCGGCCACCGCGGGAACTTGCTCCGCGGCGGCCGGCCGGTTTAGTACTGGTGCGCTCATGGTGTGGGAGTCGTCGACGAGGCGGTGCCTACAGGGCCGAAGCGACCTCGTCGATCATCTTCGCGGTGTTGTTCAGTCCGTAGCCGATCATGTACCAGGCGTTGGAGTCCAGGTTCACGATCTTGTCGTTCTTGGCGGCGTTGGTCGAGGCAACCAGCTCGTTGTCCAGCACGGCCTTGGCGGCCTCGCCCGAGGTGCCCATGGCCGAGTCGCGGTCCACGACGTACAGGGTGTCGGGGTTGTTGGTCTTCAGGAACTCGAAGGAGATCGATTCGCCGTGTGAGCCCTCGGACTTGATGTCGGCAACGGTGGCTACGCCCAGCACATCGTGGATCAGGCCGAAGCGCGAACCTGCGCCGTAGGCGGTCAGCTCTCCGCCGGAAGTCATGATGATCAGGCCCTTGCCTGCGCTGGCGCTCTTGGCCTTCGCGTCGGCGATCTTGGTGTCGAGTGCCGCGAGCTTCTCATCGACCTTGGATTCGACGTCGAAGATCGCACCGATCTTGCCGGCCTGCTCCTTGAAGGACTCCAGCGGCTTGGTGGCATCCACGGTCAAATCGACGGTGGGGGCGATCTTTGACAGTTCCTCATACGCCGGGGCGGTGCGGCCGGTGATGATGATCAGGTCCGGGTTGCCGTTGGCGATGGCCTCGAAGTCGGGTTCCTTCATGGCGCCGATCTTGGTGAACGCCGCGTCGTTGTACTTGGACAGCGCTTCGGGGTATTCGGTTTCCGGGACGCCGTCGGCCTCCAGGCCAAGGGCCGTCATCGAGTCGAGGATGCCCAGGTCGAAGGTGTAGACGGTCTCGGGGTTGACCGGAACCTCGGTGGTTCCCTGTGCGTGGGTGATGCTGACAGTCTTCGCGTCGGCGGCGTTGGCGCCGGCCTCGGTGGAGCCACCGCAAGCGGTGAGTGCCAGCAGGGATGCGCCGGCGGCGAGTGCGCCAAGGACGACTCGAACAGGGGTCTTCACGATGTATAACTCCGATGGTGGGGCTGCTGCTCGAGGCCTTCGGCAATTAGCGAACTACCTCGTTGCGTAAATGAACTTGGTTGAAACGCTATAGATAAGGCACGCCTATGTGCAAACCGGACAACCTTCATGGGTTGTTGCCTCCGACCTAACGGAAGGGAAGGGTAGCCTAATGAGTGCCGTGAACCCGGGAAAACTGTGCACCTTTCGTCGGTAAAAGTAATCTCCGTCATATTGCGATATGCGTCTCGAGCGTGACGTCGCCATGTGCCGAGGTCCGGGCGGAATGGCTGGGGAGGCTGGACTGCGCCGGTTCGCGGGGTGTGTGGCGGGCGGCCTTAATGGGCAGTCCTCGTCAGCGTCCTCGCCGGGCCAACCGCTCCACCAAGGCGTCGGGCGCGATCCGTGCCAAGGTGACGGCGATCTTGTAGCGCTTGGAGGGGATCGATATCGACTTGCCCGCTTCGCTGTCGCCCAGGGCCCGGCGCACCACGTCCGATGCGTTCAGCCAGCCCCATGACGGAATCTTGGACTTGTCGGCGCCCATGCGGTCGTGGAATTCAGTGCGCACGAAGCCGGGGCACAAGGCGGTGACGGAGATGCCGCGGTCAGCATAGAAGACGTTGGCCCACCTGCTGAAGTTCACAATCATGGCCTTCGCTGCCGAGTAGCTCCCGCGCGGAGTGAATGCAGCAACCGAGGCAACATTGATGACCCGCCCGCCGCCGCGGGTGCCCATGGCGTCGATCGCCGCATGCATCAGGACCAGTGGCGTCTGGGCATGGATGCGCAGGTGCGCGAGCTCTTCGCCGAGGTTGTTGTCGGCAAAGTTCCCGCGCAATCCGAACCCTGCGCTGTTGACCAGTAGTGACACGGGGCTTGATTCAAGAGCGAGGCGGGCGGCAACTGCCGCGGTCCCCTCGTCCGTCACCAGATCCGCGGCGAGGACTTCCACGTTGACGGCAAATTGCGCATGCAGCCGTGCCGCAACCTCACCAAGTCGCCGCTTGTCTCGGGCCACGATGACAAGGTCATGACCCTGTGCGGCCAGCTGCGTGCAGAATTCGGCCCCCAGCCCCGCGGTTGCTCCGGTGACCAGGGCCGTGCCCCGGCTGCGGTGCGGGTTCGTGGTGTCCGGGGGCAAGGTTTCGTTCATAATGTGAGCCTAGTCACCAGGGGTCGGGTTGGGGTGCGAGATGACGGGGATTTGTCATCCTGCGACGCGGCATTTTGTGACCAATTAGGACCGAGTCATGTTGCGTATTTGGATTTAGTGAGGTTAGCCTTACTCGGCAGGTCGTTGTGAATTAGCTCATCTCCGTGTCTGCCGAACAAGCTTCGTCTCCCTCGCTTCCACCGCTGAATCGCAAAGGATTCCACACTCACATGAAGTTCACTCGACGCGCCGGCCTCATCGCCGCAGCAACAACCGCCCTTGCCTTGACCCTCAGCGCCTGCGGCGGAGCCGCCGACAGCGCCCCGGCGAGCAGCTCCGCAGCGGCAAGCGCCGCGTTCCCGGTCAGCATCAAGCACATCTACGGCACCACCGAGATCACCGAGAAGCCCGAGCGCGTTGCCACGGTTTCCTGGGTCAACGCCGATGCGGTGTTGGCGCTGGGAGTGGTTCCGGTGGCCATGGCCGAGGACACCTGGGGCAACAACAAGCAGGGCTCCACCGACTGGAAGGACGCCAAGCTCGCCGAGCTCGGCGCCTCGATCGGCAGCGAGAAGGCCCCGGTTCAGTACTCGGAGGCCGACGGCGTGAACTTCACCGCCCTGGCCGAGGCGCAGCCGGACCTGATCGTAGCCGGCTACTCGGGCTTGACGAAGGACGAGTACGACAAGCTCTCGAAGATCGCGCCGGTCATCGGCCCGGTGGCACCGAACTACACCGCCGGCTGGCAGGACGTGACCACCGCGGTTGGCCAGGCCCTGGGCAAGGACGCCGAGGCCAAGGACGTCATCACCGGCGTCGAGGGCAAGATCGCCGCGGCCGCCGAGGCGAACCCGGTCTTCAAGGACACCACGTTCATCGCCGGAAACCTGGAACCGTCCGACAACACCATCAGCCTCTACGCCACCGGGGATTCCCGTCCGCGCTTCCTCACCGCGCTGGGCATGACCCAGGCCAAGATCGTCGATGAGAATGCCAAGGACGGCGAGTTCTACCTGCCTTGGACCGCCGAGCGAGCCAACGAGCTCGACGCCGACCTCTTCTTCACCTGGGCCGACGAAGCCACGGGCACCGACGCGATCGCCAAGAACAAGCTCTTCGCCCAGATCCCCGCAGTGGGCAAGGGCGGACTGGTGGCAGCGGCCAACGACATGGAGGTGCTCGCCATCTCGGCAGCGTCCCCGCTGTCGGTGCCCTACGCCATCGACAAGGTCGTCCCGGTGTTCGCTGCAGGCGCGCAGGCAGCCGCCGGCAAGTAGCCGGCACACCCCACCCACGCACCGGCACCGATCAGGCGGGAACCCACACGCAATGTCAGGAAGCTTCGGACTCCTTGAGGTAGTGCAATTGCGCTGCCACGGAGATCTCGGCAGCCCGTCGCACCCGCGGATCCACGTCCGCGTAGACGGCGTCGGTGACTTGGGCGATGGTGGGCCCGTCCGCGGAAGCGGCCCGGATCTGCGCCAGCGCGGCGCGGATCTGGGCCAGGCGTTCGTGCCGGTGCGCGCGGTATTCGCGCACGATGTCGTGCAGGGACCCCAACACCGGGCCGTGCGCCGGCAGCACCAGCGCATCGGGCGCCGCCTCCAGCTTGTCCAGCGAGGCCAGGTAGTCGCCCAGGGTGCCGTCGGGCGCATCGAGGATGGTGGTGCCGCGGCCCAGGATGGTGTCCCCGGTGAGCATCGAGCCGTTCGCCCCGTCGTCGGGCAGCAGGAAACTCAGCGAATCGGAGGTGTGCCCCGGGGTCCCCAGCACCCGCAGGCGCAGGCCCGCCGCGTGGATTTCCTCCCCGTCAACCAGCACGTTGGCCTCGCGGCAATGCTCCGGCAGGGCAGCGCGGACGGGCGCGCCGGTGAGCCGGTGCAGCGTGTCGATGCCCTCGGTGTGGTCATGGTGGCGGTGCGTGATGAGGATCAGCTCGACGGATTCGGCGGCCAGCGCCCCCAGGTGCGCGGCGTGCTCGGGTCCCGGATCCACGATGACTGCATGCTCGGAACCCGGTGCACGCAGGATGTAGGAATTGGTTCCGTCCAGCGACATCGGTCCGGGATTGGGAGCCAGATAGTAGGCGGCCTGGTTGGAGGCGCGGGTGGCTTGGGGCTTGCTCATGGCCCCCAGTCTAGGGCCACGACGCCAACCTTGGACCGGGAAACGGTGGTCAATCCGTGAGCGCGCAAATCCCTGAGCGGAACCGATCAGGGGCGTTGTCGGTGTCCGCGCCCGATGCACCGGGCCCGGTGGCCGCGAGCCAATCAGGCTCCCGCATACCCGCCCGGCGCCCCGGCCTCATGCCGGCACCCATGCTGGGGCTGGTCCTCGCTGCAGCCCTGGTCGCGATGCTCTTCCTGTCCCTGCTCATCGGCGCCCGGCCCATCGCACCGTCAACCGTCTTCGACGCCCTGGCCAACCTGGATCCGGCCAACGGGGACCATGCGGTCGTCGCCTCGCGCATCCCGCGCACCGTTGCCGGGCTGCTGATCGGCGCCGCCCTGGGACTGGCCGGAGCCGGGATGCAGGGCATCACCCGCAACCCGCTGGCCGACCCGGGCATCCTGGGCGTCAATGCGGGTGCCGCGCTGGCCGTGGTGGTGGGCATCCAGTTCTTCGCCGTGTCCACGCTGCACGGCTACATCCTTTTCGCGTTCGCGGGAGCCGCCGGAGCCTCGCTGCTGGTCTATCTGGTGGCATCGCTGGGCCGCGACGGAGCCACGGGGCTGAAGCTGGCACTGGCCGGGGCAGCAATGGCCGCGGGCCTGGGGTCGCTGACCAACGCCGTGCTGATGGTCGGCCAGGAGGCCCTGGACCGCTTCAGGTTCTGGCAGGTCGGCACGCTCGGTGCCCGGGAGGTGCCCGAGATGCTCGCCGTCGCCCCGTTCCTGGCGCTCGGTGCCGTCGCGGTGCTGGCAGGTGCCCGGCTGTTCAATGCGCTGGCGCTGGGCGACGATTCCGCCGTGGGGCTCGGGTTCCGCGTGGGCCGCGGCCGCGCCGTTTCCGCCGCAGGTGTGGTGCTGCTGTGCGGCGCCGCCACCGCGCTGGCCGGACCCATCGGCTTCGTCGGGCTGATCGTGCCGCATGCGATCCGCGTGCTGGCAGGCGGGGACTACCGCTGGCTGCTGCCGCTGTCCATGCTCGCGGGCCCGGTGCTGCTGCTGGGTGCCGATGTGGTCGGCCGGGTGATCGCCCCGCCCGCGGAAATCCAGGTCGGGGTCATGACCGCGGTGATTGGCGCGCCACTCTTCCTCTGGCTGTTGCGCCGCGGAAGGAAGGTCACGCTGTGAGCCGCCAGACGCTGGCCGGGTTCGGCGACACCGCCATCCCCGTTCCCCCCATCGAGCTTGCCGGCGATTCACGGGCGCCGGCCGGAGCCGTGCCGGCCGCCGTGCGCGTGCCGAAGCCCAGGCAAACACCTGCGTCCCCACCGGAAGCGACCGGGAGCGGCAACCGTCGGCCCCGCGCCAGGCGCCGCATCGGGCCGGTGGCGCGGGTCAACCTGCTGGCCGCTGCGGGCATCGTGGTCTCCGTCGTACTGAACCTGGTGGCCGGGCACCACCCCATTGCCCTGCCCGACCTGCTGGCGGCCCTGTCCGGGGAACGGGTGCCCGGGGTCTCGTTCATGCTCTGGGAGGACCGGCTGCCGCAGGCGGCCGTCGGCGTGCTGGCAGGGGCTGCGTTCGGCGCCTCCGGAGCCATCTTCCAGCGCATGCTGCGGAACCCTTTGGCCAGCCCCGACGTCATCGGCGTCGGCTACGGGGCCAGCGCCGCGGCGGTGGCAGGGATGCTGTTCTTCGGAGCCCAGGGGCTCGGGCTTTCGCTGATCGCCTGCGCCGGCGCGCTGGCCGTGGCGCTGCTGATCTACGCCATCGCCGATGCCGGCAAGCACACCGGGGCGCGGCTGATCCTGGCCGGCATCGCGGTCGCAGCCATGCTGCAGGGCATCATCTCCTACCTGCTCACCCGCACCGACATCCGCATGGCCTCCGATGCGCTGCGCTGGTTGACCGGGTCGCTGTCCGCCAGCACCTGGGAGCGGGCGGGAATGCTGGGGGCGGCGCTGGCGATCCTGCTGCCGCTGCTGGTGCCCGCCGCAGGAAAACTGCGGATCCTGGAACTGGGCGACGACACCGCCGCCGGGCTGGGGCTCTCTGTCCGCGGCACCCGGCTGGGGCTGATCCTGCTTGGGGTCGGGCTCACCGCGGTGGCCACGGCGGTCACCGGCCCGCTGGCGTTCGTCTCCTTCCTGGCCGGGCCGCTGGCCCTGCGCCTGAGCGCCGGACGCGGCAACCTGTTCTCCGCGGCGTTCATCGGCGCGCTGCTGGTCACCGCGGCGACCTTCATCGCCACCAATATCCTGCACGACATACAATTGCCAGTCGGCGTCGTCACCGGCGCACTGGGAGCACCATTCCTGATCTGGGTCTTGGTGCGCGCCAACAAGGAAGGAAGCTGAGGGTACGCATGGCACTTCTCGAAGCACAGGACCTCACACTCGCCTACGATTCGGTGAGCATCGTCGACGAGCTCTCGCTGCAGCTGCCCAAGGGCGAGGTGACGATCATCGTGGGCGCCAACGGCTGCGGAAAGTCCACGCTGCTGCGCGGACTCTCCAGGCTGCTCAAGCCCGCCGGGGGACAGGTGCTGCTGGACGGGGAGGACATCCACTCCCGCCCGGCCCGCGAGGTCGCCAAGCTCTTGGGGCTGTTGCCGCAGACCCCCGTCGCCCCGGACGGGATCACGGTGCGCGAGCTCATCGGCCGCGGCCGCTACCCGCACCAGGGCTGGTTCAAGCGCTTCTCCGCCCAGGACGAGGCGGCGGTGGACCGCGCCATGAACCTGACCGGCACCACCGACCTGGCCGAACGGCCCATCGACGAGCTCTCCGGCGGGCAGCGCCAGCGCGTCTGGATCGCCATGGCCCTGGCCCAGGAAACCGAGCTGCTGCTGCTGGATGAGCCGACGACCTACCTGGACGTGGCGCACCAGCTGGAGGTGCTCGACGTGATCTCCGAGCTCAACCGCTCCCGCGGCACCACCGTGGTGATCGTGCTGCACGACCTCAACCTTGCGGCGCGCTACGCGGACCACCTGGTGGCGCTGAAGCACGGCAAGATCGTCGCGGCCGGGCACCCCGCCGCGGTGGTCACCGAGGACATGGTCAAGAACGTCTTCGGCATGCCGTGCCGGGTCATCCCGGATCCCGTGGCCGGAACCCCGCTGGTGCTGCCGATCGGCCGCCACCGCGTGCTGCGCGCCGAATCGGTGCTTGCAGCCAAGGGCATCTACCGCACGCAGAACCCCGATGCCGGGCTGGAGGCGGGCTCCGTGGCCGCCACGTCGGCGGTGGACCCGGAACCTCAAGCATCCGCCGGCGCCCCGGCTTCGGCCGTGGCAGGGGCACACGCACCGGAAGCGGCGCCTCGCGACGGGCTGCAGCGCGCCGAGGAGATCAGCGAGATGCTGGCCTTCTCCACCCGCGTCCTGGCAACCACCGAGCTCAGCGCGAACTACCGGCGGATCACCCTCACCGGTGCTGACCTCGGGCACTTCGGTGCGGGGGAAGTGCCGCTGGATTTGCGTATCAAGCTCATGATCCCGCCGGCCCCGCAGCCCGGTGCCCAGGCGCCGGAGCTGCCTTCCGAATTCGACTCCCTGCGCCCGGGTGCCTGGCTGAATGCCGAGGATGCCGGCGGTTGGTACCGCCGTTGGCTGGCGCTGCCTGCCGAATCCCGCGGGGACATGCGCACCTACACCGTGCGGGCGCTGCGTGCTGCAGGGCACCGGGACAACCGCGGCGAACACGCGGAAATCGACATCGACTTCGTGCTGCACCTGCGCACCGAGGGCGGCATGCTGGTCGGCGGACCCGCCACCGTGTGGGCCGCGCAGGCTCAGGTCGGCGACGCGATGCTCCTGCTGGGCCCCAACGCGGGGTTGTGCGACGAAAACTACGGCGGCATCGAGTTCCGCCGCGGGGCTGCCAAGCGCGTGCTGCTGGCGGGCGACGAGACCGCCGCGCCGGCCATCTGCTCCATCCTTGAGGCATTGCCGGCCGGGGTCACCGGACATGCGCTGATAGAGGTACCCGACACCGGGGACATCCAGGGCTCATCGACTCGCTCGGGGGTGTCGGTGCAGTGGCTGCCGCGCGGATCCCATCCGCACGGCGAGCTGCTGGCCGCCGCGGTGCGCGACATCGTGGCGATTCCCGCCGCCGGCGCCGTGATGACCGGGGCGGAACCCGAGGACGTCGACGTGGATGAACAGATCCTCTGGGAGACCGCCACGGTGTCCACCCAGCCGTTCTACGCCTGGCTGGCCGGGGAGGCCGGAGTGATCAAGGAGATGCGCCGCTATCTGGTGCGCGATGCCGGCATGGACCGCAAGCAGGTGGCATTCATGGGCTACTGGCGCCGCGGCAAGTCCGAAAACTGACGGCCCGGGCCACTGGCCCCCGGGGGGGGGGCCCCCCCCCC
>NZ_JBKKAP010000016.1:0-7201 GCF_046714615.1 Paeniglutamicibacter sp. | reverse complement strand
GTGAAGGCCGACTACGTGAAGGCGTTCTGGAACATCGTGAACTGGGCCGATGTGTCGGCCCGCTTCGAGGCGGCGCGTGCCGGTGCCCCGAAGTTGGTTGTCCCCGGCAAGTAACACGCCGACACGGAGACGTAAGCCTCCTCACATTTATCGCCTTTGTGGCGTAAGATGTAAACATCGTGTTTTGCGTGTCTTGCGGTTCATTCCGCAAGACACGCAACAACCCGGTCAGCATCCCGCTGACGACACAACGGAGTGTCCAATTTTTTCCAAGCCACTCCGTTTCATGTGTCCCAACACCGGGGCCCTCTTTTCGCGGCAGTGGCAACACCACTCTGTCTAGGAGAAATACACGTGACTACCCGTGTTGGCATTAACGGTTTCGGACGCATTGGCCGCAACTTCCTGCGAGCCTCCCTCGCCAAGGGCGCAAACATCGAGATCGTTGCAGTAAACGATCTTGGTTCCATCAATGACCTGGCCATGCTGGTCAAGTACGACTCCGTCTTGGGCCGCCTGGCCGAAGACGTGAGCGTTGACGGTGCGTTCATCGTCATCGGCAAGAAGCGCATCAAGGTGCTCTCGCAGAAGAACCCCGCACACCTCGGCTGGGGCGAGCTCGGGGTCGACGTCGTCATCGAGTCCACCGGCCTGTTCACCAAGGCCGCCGACGCCGAGAAGCACCTGCAGGCAGGCGCCAAGAAGGTCATCATCTCCGCCCCGGCTTCCCACGAAGACATCACCATCGTGATGGGCGTTAACCACGAGAAGTACGAAGCCGACAAGCACCACATCATCTCCAACGCTTCCTGCACCACCAACTGCCTGGGCCCAATCGCCAAGGTCCTGAACGACCAGTTCGGCATCGTCGACGGTCTGATGACCACCATCCACGCCTACACCGCGGATCAGCACCTGCAGGATTCCCCGCACAAGAGCGATCCGCGCCGTGCCCGCGCCGCGGCACTGAACATGATCCCGACCTCAACCGGTGCGGCCAAGGCCATCGGCCTGGTCCTCCCGGAGCTCAAGGGCAAGCTCAACGGCTACGCCATGCGCGTTCCCGTACCAACCGGCTCGGCCACCGACCTGACCGTGAACCTGGCCCGCGAGGCCTCCGTTGAGGAAATCAACGAAGCCTTCAAGAAGGCAGCAGCAGAGGGACCGCTGGTCGGCTACCTGAAGTACACCGAGGATCCGTTGGTCTCCACCGACATCGTCCACGACGAGCACTCCGCGATTTTCGACGCCGGCCTCACCACCGTCATCGGCACCACCGCCAAGATCGTCGCCTGGTACGACAACGAGTGGGGCTACTCCTCTCGCTTGGTTGACCTGACCGAATACGTCGGCGCGCGGCTCGGTTAGTCCCGGACTCTTCCGATAACCTAGTCACATGACTTCCCACACTCTCGACGAACTGATCGCCGATGGTGTCCTTGGGCGGCGCGTTCTGGTCCGCAGCGACCTGAACGTGCCGCTTGATGGCCTCACCGTCACCGACGATGGGCGTATCCGCGCCTCCATACCCGTGGTGCAGAAGCTGGCCGAGGCCGGCGCACGCGTCATTGTCATGGCTCACCTCGGTCGCCCCAAGGGCGAACCCGACCCCAAATACTCCATCGCCCCGGCGTCCACCCGGTTCGCCGAGCTCTCCGGGCTCGATGTGCGCACCGCAAGCGACGTCGTGGGTCCCTCGGCCCGCCAACTGGCCGGGGAACTAACCGACGGCGCCGTGCTTGTCCTGGAAAACGTGCGTTTCGACGCACGCGAAACCTCCAAGGACGAGGCGGCACGCGCCGAATTCGCGGCAGAGCTTGCCGCGCTGACCGGCGAAAACGGCGCCTACGTCAACGATGCCTTCGGTGCCGTGCACCGCAAGCATGCCTCGGTCTTCGACATCGCGGCGCTGCTTCCGGCCTACCAGGGCGACCTGGTGGCCACCGAGGTGACGGTCCTCAAGACCCTCACCGAGGCCCCCAAGCGCCCCTATGTGGTCGTGCTCGGCGGTTCCAAGGTCTCGGACAAGCTTGCTGTCATCGACAACCTGCTCGGCCGCGCCGACCACCTGCTGATCGGCGGTGGCATGGCCTTCACCTTCCTCAAGGCCCTGGGCCACGAGGTCGGCGGCTCCCTGCTTGAAGTTGACCAGCTCGATACCTGCCGCGGCTACCTCAAGCGCGCCAAGGAACTGGGCTGCGACATCGTGCTTCCCACCGACGTGGTCGTGGCCTCCAAGTTCGGGGCCGACGCCGAGCACGAGGTGCTGGCGGCGGACAACATCACCGGCGGGGCATTTGGCGCCACCGGCCTGGGCCTGGACATCGGTCCGGACTCCGGGGAAAAATTCGCCAGCTACATCCGCAGCGCCAACACGGTGTTCTGGAACGGCCCGATGGGCGTCTTCGAGATCCCGGCGTTCGCGAACGGCACCCGTGCCGTTGCGGGCGCGCTGGCGGACTCCGAGGCGTTCAGCGTCGTCGGCGGCGGCGACTCGGCGGCCGCGGTGCGCACGCTCGGCTTCCACGACGACGATTTTGGACATATTTCCACCGGCGGCGGTGCCTCCCTCGAGTACCTCGAGGGCAAGGAACTGCCAGGCCTGACTGCCTTGGAGGCGCGTAAGTGACCACATCCACCAATGGAAAATTCGACCGGAAGCCGCTGATTGCCGGCAACTGGAAGATGAACATGGACCACGTCCAGGGCATCACGCTGCTGCAGAAGCTGGCCTGGACGCTGGCCGATGCGGAGCACGACTTCGAACGGGTCGAGGTGGCGGTCTTCCCGCCGTTCACCGACCTGCGCGGCGTGCAGACGCTGACCATGGGCGACAACCTGCCCGTGCGCTACGGCGCCCAGGACCTCTCGGCCCATGACTCCGGCGCCTACACCGGGGAGATCTCCGGGCAGTTCCTCGCCCGGCTGGGTTGCGGCTACGTGCTGGTGGGACACAGCGAGCGCCGTGCACTGAACGGCGAGTCCAACGAGCTGCTGGCCACCAAGGTCGCCGCCGCGTACCGCCACGGGCTCGTCCCGGTGCTGTGCGTGGGCGAGGGGCTGGAGATCCGCCAGGCCGGCACCCACGTCGAGTACACGCTTGAGCAGCTGCGCGGATCGCTGGCAGGGGTCACCGCCGAGCAGGCCGAGACCCTGGTCGTGGCCTACGAGCCGGTGTGGGCGATTGGCACCGGCGAGGTGGCGGGTCCGAAGGACGCGCAGGAACTCTGTGCCGCCATCCGCGCCGAGCTTGCGCAGCTCTTCGCCGCCGACACGGCTTCCAAGGTCCGGGTGCTCTACGGCGGCTCGGTCAAGGCGTCGAACGTGGCGCAGATCCTGGCCGAACGCGACGTCGACGGCGTGTTGGTCGGCGGCGCCTCGTTGGACGCCGCGGAATTTGCTAACATTGTTAGGTTCGAGCACCATCTGGTGACCGACTAATCGCCATCGAGCGGATTGAAGGGCAATAGTGGACGTCATCAAGTTGGTACTGCAGATCTTGCTGGGCATCACGAGCCTGCTGCTCACACTGCTGATCCTGCTGCACAAGGGGCGCGGCGGAGGCATGTCCGACATGTTCGGCGGTGGCATGACCACCTCGCTGGGTTCCTCCGGCGTCGCCGAGCGCAACCTCAACCGCGTGACCATCGTCCTGGGACTGACCTGGGCCGCCGTCATCATCGGCCTGGGCCTGGTCATGCGCTTCAGCGTCGAGTCCTAGCCTTCAGCACATAAAGCGCGGCTTTCCTCATCCATAGGGACGAGGCAAGCCGCGCTTTTTCGTGTGCGGGCCGCGGGCTAGATCAGTGCCGCGGCGGCTGCATCCATGAGCCACCAGGTGCCCTGCGTGCCCGAAACACCCGAGGCCGGAACACGTTCGCGGGTCACGGGGGACTCGCCGAGGGCGACGCCGGCCGCGGGCGCCTTGTCGGCCCCGGCGACCACGAGCCATACGGCGCGGGCGGTGTTGATCGCCTCAAAGGTCAGCGAGACGCGCAGCGGCGGCGGCTTTGGCGAGGCCCTCACCCCGATGACCTTTACCCCGGTGCGGGTGGCGCCCGCGTGGTCGGGGAAGAGCGATGCCACGTGCGAATCCGGGCCCATGCCCAGCATCAGCACGTCGAACACCGGAACGGCTCCCGCGGTGCCCTCGTTGCCTGCCTCCTCGGCCAGCAGCTGCGCGTAGGCCCCGGCGGCGAGTTCGGGGGTGGCGAAGTCGTCGGTCGAGCCCATCGGGTGGACGCGGCCGCGGTCAAGCCCGTGGCCATCGAGCACGCCCAGGAGCACCTCAGCGGCCACCGCGTTGCGGTCGGCGGAGCCGGATTCGACGAAGCGCTCGTCGCCCCAGTAGATGTTCACGCGCGACCAGTCCACCGCGCCCAGGGCGGGGGAGGCTGCGACCTGCGCGAGCGAGGCAATGCCCAGGGTTCCGCCGGTGAGCACGATGGATGCCTCGCCGCGCGCCGCCTGCGCATCCAGGACAGCTGTCAGCAGCCGGGCAGCGACCGCCGCCGCGGTGGCCGGCAGGTCCGGGTGGATGACGACGTGTCGCCTAGCGTTCACTGGCACGGATGCTCCTCAGGTTGGTGCGTTTCAGGCCCACGCGCACGACCTCGCCGAATACCTCGTCGGGGTCCAGGCGGCGCATTTCCTCGGCCAGGCAGTCGGAGACCGAGCGCCGCGGCAGGGAGATCAGCTGGGCCTTCTGGCCCGGCTGGTACAACTCGGCCACGTCCCCGGGGGGACGGGAAAGCTCGACGTCCCCGGTGGGCAGCGCGAAGCGCACGGAGCGGACGCCGGTGCCCTCGGGGGAGGACGCCAGGGTGACAGGGATCCCCAGGCACAGCCGCAGCCAGGCTGCGAGCAGCACGGTGGAGGGGGAGTCCACGGCGCCGGTGACGGTCGCGGAGGTGACCTGGGATGGGTCGAGCTGGTCGAAGACCGAGGCCAGCTGGGCGCGCCAGAGCGTCAGCCGGGTCCAGGCCAGGTCGGTGTCCCCGGCCCGGTAGGACTCGGCGAGGGAGAACAGCGCGGCGCGCGGGTCGGCCTCGGCGCCGGAGTCGGTGATGCGGCGGTGCGCGATCTTCCCCAGCGGGGTCTGCGAAGCGTCCTGCGGCACCCCGTGCGGCCACCAGGCCACGATCGGTGCGTCGGGCAGCAGCAGACCGGAGACCAGGGACTCGTCCACGTGCGCGTCGGGCCCGAAGGTGTGCAGCACGATGACTTCCGCGGCGCCGGCCTCCCCGCCCAGGCGAATCTGCGCGTCCAGCCGGGTGGCACCGGTGGCCGCTCCCTGGACCACCACCACGATGCGGCAGGGGTGCTCGCGGCTGGCCAGGGAGGCCGCGGCGATGGCGTCCTCCTCGAACCCGGCACTGGTGATCACCAGCAGGGTCAGCACGCGGGAGAGCGCGGAGGAGCCGCCGGCCCGGCGCATGGTGACCAGTTCCTTGGAGATCTTCGAGGTCGTGGTGTCTTGCATCTCGACTATCATGGGCGGCGCCATGTCCTTCCGTCGCGGGCCATCAATTCGTCGGCCGAGGCCGGGCCCCAGGAACCGGGGGCATAGGGTTCGGGCTGTTCGGGCAGTGACGCCCAGTGTTCCTCGAACGGGTCAAGGATGCGCCAGGACTGCTCGACCTCCTCGTGGCGGGGGAACAGCGGCGGCTCGCCCAGCAGCACATCGAGGATCAGCCGCTCGTAGGCCTCGGGGGAGGACTCGGTGAACGCGTGCCCGTAGCCGAAGTCCATGGTCACGTCGCGCACCTCCATCGAGGTCCCGGGTACCTTGGAGCCGAAGCGGATGGTCACGCCCTCGTCGGGCTGGACCCGGATGACGATGGCGTTCTGCCCGAACTCGTCGTCCTTGTGGTCGGTAAAGAGCAGGTTGGGGGACCGCTTGAACGCCACGGCGATCTCGGTGACGCGCCGGCCCAGGCGCTTGCCGGCGCGCAGGTAGAACGGCACCCCGGCCCAGCGGCGGGTGTTGATCTCCAGCTTGATCGCCGCGTAGGTCTCGGTCTTGGAGGCCGGGTTGAAGCCCTCCTCGTCCAGGAAGCCGGTGACCTCTTCCCCGCCCTGCCAGCCGGAGGTGTACTGGCCGCGCGCGCTTGCCTGCGCGAGGTCGCCGGGCAGCCGGACGGCGGTTAGGATCTTTTCCTTCTCGCTGCGCAGGTGGTCCGCGTCGAAGCTGATCGGCTCCTCCATGGCGGTCAGGGCCAGCAGCTGCAGCAGGTGGTTCTGGATGACGTCGCGGGCAGCGCCCACCCCGTCGTAGTAGCCGGCGCGCCCGCCGATGCCGATGTCCTCGGCCATGGTGATCTGCACGTGGTCGACGTGGTTGGAGTTCCACAGCGGCTCGAAGAGCTGGTTGGCAAAGCGCAGTGCCAGCAGGTTCTGCACCGTTTCCTTGCCCAGGTAGTGGTCGATGCGGAAGACGGCGTCGGGCGGGAAGACCGACTCGACGATCTCGTTCAGTTCGCGGGCGGAGGCCAGGTCGTGCCCGAAGGGCTTTTCGATGACCACCCGGGACCAGCCGGCGTCTTCGGAGTCGTCGTTGGCCAGCCCGTGCCTGGAGAGCTGCTCGCAGACCGTCTCGAAGGAGT
The DNA here is from genome assembly GCF_046714615.1 of Paeniglutamicibacter sp. Taxonomy (NCBI): domain Bacteria; kingdom Bacillati; phylum Actinomycetota; class Actinomycetes; order Micrococcales; family Micrococcaceae; genus Paeniglutamicibacter; species Paeniglutamicibacter sp. The sequence goes on along the minus strand of NZ_JBKKAP010000016.1, from coordinate 596 downwards.
TCGGCGGGATCGAGAGGTAGAAGGCGTGGTTCTTGCCGGTGCTGCGGCTTTGCGCCAGGTCGTCGAGGGTCTCGCGCAGCGCGATGAACGCGTCGTCGTCGTCGAACCCGCCGGAGATGAACCTGAAGCCGCTGGCCAGCTGCTCCCACACGGTCTCGTTGAAGGGGGTGCGGGAGTGCCCCTGCACCCAGGCCTTGGCCTCGGCGGCGAATTGGTGCGCGTCCCAGGATCGGCGCCCGAAGCCGACGACGGCGAAGTTCGGCGGCAGCAGGCCGCGGTTGGCCAGGTCGTAGACGGCGGGCATGAGTTTCTTGCGGGCCAGGTCGCCGGTGATGCCGAAGAACACCAGGGCGGAGGGGCCGGCAATGCGGTCAAGGCGCCGGTCCCGGCGATCACGCAGGGGATTGGGGTGGTTGCGCGCGGGGCGCCGGGAGGAATCGGGCATCAAAAGGGGGACCTTCAGGTGTTGGGGGGTAACCGAGGGGGGGTGGGGGGGGGGGGGGGGGGGGGGGGGGGGGGGGGGGGGGGGGGGGGGGGGGGGGGGGGGGGGGGGGGGGGGGGGGGGGGGGGGGCGCCGCGGCCGGGGCGAGAGGGGC